>JAVBMQ010000115.1:0-36536 GCA_031552335.1 Bacteroidales bacterium
CGTTACGGACGTTTTAAAATATCGTTTATGGAACAAAACAGCACAGGACTAGATGTTTGGTTGAATCAGTTCAATAAACTAAGAGGAGTGAAGTTTTATGATTTGCTGGCAGATCCCTTCGAACGCGGTCCGGAGGCAATAGACTACGGGCGTTGGATGATAGAACATTCATTCCTTATTTATGGTTCTACAGCATACGTGGGGCAATGGCTGTCTTCTTTCAAAGAGTTTCCTCCAAGACAAAAACCTGCGTCATTCAATCTGGATGAAGTTATGAGGAAGTTGAGCGAACCGGCAAAAAAATAATATTTTTGTCAAGTACGTAAGAAAATAGGCTGTTTCACATTTGAAACAGCCTATTTTACTTAAATCCTTTTTACTTCGACCTTTTCCGGCAACCTGGCAACAATGGTCTAATCCCCTGAAAAAAATAAGTATTGTTAAACTTTACATACAGCAAAGTTGTTTTAATGTAAATCTAAATCACATAAGCCATGGGAACAGATAATAAATCAAACATTGAGAGAATTCATTTTACAAGTATTGTCAGTGAAACAAAGGATCTTATTCTGGAAGAACCGGATAATGAAAAAAGTACTACTTTGGGTCACGCCACTGATGTGGAAGTTAAAAAAGCGGTCGAGTTACTGAATCCGGATCCTTACAGCCTAAAAAGTCGCGGATAAGTACTGTTCATTTTAATAGGACATGAATCTAAATCTATTTTCTCTCCGCCCTGTTCTGGTAATACTCTTTGCCGGATGTTTTTGTAGTGTATTTGCTCAACAAAAAGCCATACAACTACCTGAACCATACTCAACAAAGTCAACATCCAACTTTAGTAGAGTAATCGGATGGCCTGCCGGGAAAATGCCAATAGCTCCAAAAGGATTTAAGGTATCTCTGTTTGCGGAGAAATTCAGTAATCCACGATGGATCTATATTGCACCTAATGGAGATGTTTTTATCTCTGAAGCCGGAACCCGCCGTCCCAAAACATTAAAGTCCGGAGACAATACTGCTTTTTACAATTCCAAATCTCAAAATTTTGGAAGCGCCAACAAAATCGTATTATTCCGGGATGTTGATAACGATGGAGATTATGAAAGTCGTTTCGATTATCTTCAGGGCTTGAATCAGCCTTTTGGAATATTGATCCTCAATGATTACTTCTATATTGCAAATACCGATGGAGTACTGCGATTTCCTTATAATAAGACCGATACAACAATCACCGGAGAAGGAAAACAAATTCTGGATCTTCCTGCTGGTGGGTATAATAACCACTGGACACGAAATATAATTGCGAGTCCGGACAAATCAAAAATTTTCATTTCTGTTGGATCTGCCAGTAATGTTGCAGAACATGGCATCGATGAAGAATATCGCCGTGCAGGAATTTTGGAAATAAATCCAGATGGTAGTGGCGAAAAGATCTTTGCCACAGGCTTACGTAATCCTGTCGGAATGGACTGGGAACCTCAAACCGGAAAACTATGGACTGCTGTTAATGAACGGGATGGTCTGGGTGACGATTTGGTGCCTGATTATGCTACTTCTGTCAAGAAGAGTGGATTTTATGGGTGGCCTTATTCTTATTTTGGGGCGAATGAAGACCCAAGACTGAAGGGAATGAGACCTGACCTGGTAAAGAAAACAATTATTCCGGATGTTCCTCTGGGTTCACATACGGCTTCTCTTGGCTTAGTCTTTTATTCGGCAAAACAATTTCCAGAAAAATATCAGGGAGGAATGTTCATCGGACAACATGGTTCCTGGAACCGGTCGGAATTATCGGGTTACAAAGTAGTCTTTGTCCCTTTCAAAGATGGAAAGCCATCAGGTCCCTTTGAAGATTTTCTCACGGGGTTTATTGCTAATCCAGAGACAAGCGAAGTCTTTGGCAGACCTGTTTGCGTAGCCATATTACCTGATGGTTCTTTGTTAGTAAGTGATGATGCAGCCAAAGTGATCTGGAAAATTACTTACAATCCTGAGTAAAATCCTCCAAAATATCCTTATCTTTATCGTCGAATATCGTATCGACATGAAGAAAGCCCTTTTTTTATTCCTAATCATTTGTACTGGCGTTCATGCACAAAAGCTTGATATCCAACAAGCACGTAAAATATTCGAATTGCCTGTACATTGTATCGAAGTTGAATTTCCGAATAAACCAGGACAAGTCATCGGAAGTACAGAAGATTTGAAACGGCCTAAAGAATTACGCCCGATATTTTATGGTTGCTTCGACTGGCACTCCTCTGTTCATGGGTATTGGTCAATCATAAGACTGATGAAAGAATATCCTGCATTGGATAAAGATGGGAAAGTCAGGACAATTTTCAAAAAAAATATCACAGACTCTAATGTAGCCATAGAAAAAGCTTTCTTTGAAGAGTACAACAACCGCGATTTTGAAAGAACTTATGGCTGGGCCTGGTTTCTTCAGCTTCAAAGTGAGTTATATACCTGGAAAGATAATGATGCCAAACGATGGTATCTCACTCTTAAGCCATTAGAAAATTTATTGATAGAAAAATACAAAGCATATCTTCCAAAATTATTTTATCCGATACGAACGGGGCAACATGACAATTCTGCCTTTGGCTTTTCTCTTGCAATTGATTACACCAGAACTATCGGAAACAAACAATTGGAACAGACCATTATAGAACACTCCAAACGCTTGTACCTATCAGACAAAAATTGCGATCTGGCTTATGAACCCAGCGGGAATGACTTCCTGTCGCCATGTCTGGAAGAAGCTCTATTGATGAGCAAAATACTGGACACAAATGAATACAGGCAATGGTTGAAAAATTTTATGCCATCTTTATTTGATCCAGGGTTTAGTTTGATTCCCGGAAAAGTATCCGACCGGACAGACGGAAAACTGGTACACCTCGATGGTCTGAATTTCAGCCGGGCAACCTGTTTTTACGGGATTATAAAGAAATTACCCGAATTAAACCATTTGAAGACAATTGCAGATAATCATCTGAATTATTCTATTAACAATATTACCAATGATGACTATATGGGTAGTCATTGGCTGGGAACTTTTGCATTATATACCCTAATGAAATCTTCCAAGTAAGATATTCACATTATTTTAGATTCGCAAGTAACTTCTAAAGCATTTTCTAAATATTCGTCTCGTCCTTCTTTAATGGCCTTGATCGTTTTATTTACCGGATAGTCGGGTTCAAATCCTTTCAGGTAGAGTTGACTTCCGTCGTGTTTTAAGACTTTCATACCTGTCCACATAACCTGATAACCACATGACAGACTAATATTATTGAAATTACCATTACAGCCGGCTGTTAGATCCCCTACAGTAGTTCCCAAGTTGTAATGATCAATGATACCTATCATCGTTTCGCCTGAACTTACGACTGATGGTTCATTCCAGTCTGTATCGATCACATCAAAATACGGGAAAAAGTGTTGTAGCACATTCCACGTAATAATAACACTTGCCAAATTCACGTACGAATTAAATCCGTATTCACGGATATTTATATTATCTAATTCAGATTGAAGTCGAGCTAATGTTGGTCTATCTGTTTTGGGATAAGTAGAATTATCGTTCATTCAAATAGGGTTATTCACAAAAAGAATTGATAAAACATCAAAAATATTATTTAAATGAGTTAAAAGGAAATGTCATTTTTATAAAACACTAAAAATTTAAAACAATAATTGTATATTTACCGCTCTGTTAGGGGATCCTGACAAAATCATTACAAAACAGAGGCTGACCTAAGAAATGAAAAACAATCTATGGATAAGAAAAGCCACTCTTCTTTTGGGATTACTGCTTTTCCTGTCAGGTATAACTTTTGCGCAAGAGGAATTATCTAATCCGGTACCGGAGGAGAATACCGATACTGTCTCATTTTCAGATCGTTTTATCCATAAATTTGGATTGGAGATTCGTCCCGAATATATTATACCTACGAATGTTTTTCTACAGGGAGAAAATCGGGGATGGAAACCTATCAAAAATTCGCTTGATACTCATTTAAAATACTCGTTCCAATTTCAACCAAACTCTTATGTTGACCGGATCTATGGTGGCGCCTATCAAGGAGTAGGATTTGCTTATTTCGATATTGAAGATCCGGAAGAAATAGGGACACCTATTGCATTGTATTTATTTCAAGGGGCGCGTATTGCAAAAATTTTTGATCAATTATCATTCAATTATGAATGGAACTTCGGTTTATCAACAGGATGGAAACCTTATGATTTCAATGATAATTGCTACAATGTGATGATAGGATCAAAAGTCAATGCTTATCTCAATACTAATTTCTATCTGAATTGGATGGTTTCTCCTCAAATAGATCTCAACACCGGATTTTCTTTGACACATTTTTCCAATGGAAATACAAAATTTCCTAATTTAGGGCTCAACACTATGGGAGTAAAAGTAGGACTTGCCTATAACTTTAACAGAAAAAGCAACGTCCTTTCAAAGACATCATATCAAACTGTAATCCCAAAATTTCCGCGTCATATCAGTTATGATTTAGTCTTATTCGGTTCCTGGAGAAGAAAAGGAGTTTATTGCGGAGATAAACAAATACCATCTCCAAACGCCTATCCGGTTTTGGGATTCAATTTTGCCCCGATGTATAATTTCGGATATAAGTTCCGGGCAGGAATATCTCTTGACGGAGTATATGATGGAAGCGCTAATGTTTATACCCAAGATTACATTGTAGGAACATCTCAAGAATTTTTCAAACCTGCATTCATTCGACAATTGGCTCTGGGACTTTCAGGAAGAGCAGAATACATCATGCCCTACTTTACTGTTGGAATAGGCTTGGGTACCAATGTATTACATGAAGGAGGGGATCTCAAATCCTGTTATCAAATTCTTGCTCTTAAGACTGAGATCTCCCGAAATGCTTATCTCCATATCGGATACAGTCTCCATAATTTTGAGACTCCAAATTTCCTGATGCTAGGGCTTGGATTTAGGTTTAACAACCAATATCCTTGTTTTCATAGAAATCGTTAATCTGATATGGCTACTGCCACACGGGAATCGGCACAACCATAGTACAAAAACCACTTCTTTTTATAATAAGTCAAACCCTCAATAAATACAGTCCCCGCAGGATATTGACCGCTTTTTTCGAAAGCATCCTGAGGTATCAAAAATGGTTTATCCAACCGGGTAATAAATTTTTCCGGATTAGCAGCATCAAATAAAGCCTGCCCTGCACAATATGCATTTGCAGTATAAGCAGAATCCCGATCCGCTCCTGCTCTATTCTTTCCATTGTAAAGAAGAACAATTCCTTTATCAGTCAGAACGGCCGGAGGACCACATTCTGTTAGGGCACTGTCAAAAAAGCCTTTGCGTGGAGCAAACAAGGATTTCAACTCATTTTTTTCGTTCAATAATGGAGTCCAGTCGATAAGATTATCGGAAGTGGCGACATTGACCATTCTTTCGCCCCAATACATCCAGTATTTTCCATTGATCTTAGCTATAACCATCTTTCCATCAACCAATTTGGTAACGACAGAAGCCGATTTAGTAAATTCGTTACCAAATCGTCCACCGTACGCCTTAGCAAAAGCAGGTCCATGTTTCGTCCAGTGTACCAGATCTTTGGAAGTAGCAACTGCCAAACGTGCCAATTTTCTGTTCCATTGCGTGTACATCATCACATAAGTACCATCTTCAGTTACGGCAATACGGGGATCTTCGCAGCCTCCGGGCCATTCGAATTCTATCTGATTGTCTTTATCCGGATAAAAAACCGGAGTCGATTTCCGTTTGAAGTGAAATCCATCAGAAGAGGAAGCATATCCAAGACGGGATGTACGCTTTCCGATACCTACTCCCGATTTATCTTCTGCCCGGTAAAATACAACGATCTTACCATTGAGAACAGTTGCTGCAGGATTAAACGTATCATTCGATTCCCAAGCGATCGAATCTCCTATCATCGGGCAAAAGAAACGTGTTGTGGAATCCGGTGAAATCACAGGATTTACTCCCCTGGGACGAATAAATTCTCCCAATACCCAATCCGGCAGGGAAGACTTAATCTTAATTTTAAATATTTCCGGATTCAGATTAAAGCCTTTCACTACCAGTTGATATTCTCCTGCAGGAAGATGCCTCATATCTGTTTCTATTGAGATAGAAGTACTTTCGTTTGGCAACAAATTCACAAAATTGTTTGTGTAAAAAGACGGACGAACCGGACTTCCATTCTTATCCAACCACTGAATCTGGGTAAAGAATGCTAATGACCTACCTGAATTCTTCAAATTTAAATCGATGAAATGCTTTCCATTCTCAACCCGGGCCTTATATTTCGTCTGAACTTTTGTTTTTTGTAATTTATTAATATCTTGGAAACCGGCTGTAGTTGGTCCGGTCAGAGTTGTTTTCCCCTCATATTTATTAGTAGAACGCCAGTAAAAATTACTTCCTACTTCTTTCTCTTTTTCATCCAATAAACGCAATTTAATAAAGTGAACCGAAGATATTGTTTGTGGGAATTCAATTTTAAAGACATCGTTTACTACACCATCTTCCGGAAGATCTACTCTGGATTCTTTAGAAAATACTTTTTTCATATTCAAGTCATAAACCTCCGCAGTTACCTTATAATTCTTAAATGACCGGTAATAATCATTGACTACAGAAACCGTATTTTTCAGATAATCAAATTGAGGGTGCAATGGCTCACAGGCATTTTGTGCTGCATACAAAGCAGCTGTAGGCTCCAAAGACCAGTCCCACATACGTCCGCAAACCTGACGAATAGCCGAATTATGATACCAGAACAAAAATCCGGAACAATAGCGATCACCGTAATTCAACTTATTATAATTCCATACTTCCCAGATACTTTTGTAATTGAAAGCACCGACAAATTGCCCTTTCATCGCAAATTCATCTATACTCTTCGATTCTCCATACTCATTTGTCAAAGCAACATACAAAGAAGACATCTGGTGAAAACCATTTCCATCGGAATAATCCCAAACTGTCTTATTTATTGGCCAAAGGTCTTTTTCCGGCATCATTTCCCGCAGACATTCCACTGTCGGCAAACAAGGGGCGCCGTATTCAGGATTGAAACCATCTACCCTGCTACCGCGATCTGATGCTGTATTTTCATAATGGCGCATAATATTCACAGTTTTGTATGGACTTCCGTCATGAACGCCATCGCATTCGGATTGCATCTGATAACCTCTTGTTCCATCCAAATACATAATCAGGTCTTTACAATGAGGCATTTCAGTCGATTCATTTGAACCTACATAATAAGCCAGGCTGGCATGATTACGGATTCGTTTTACAGTAGATTCCACATTTTTAAGATACAGGCCTAAATCATACGGATGTTTGGTATCGCCTGTCATCCAGACTTCAGTCCAAACCATTATTCCTAATTCATCACACAACTGATAGAAATAATCGGACTCAGTAATTCCTCCTGCCCAGAAACGGATCAGATTCACCCCTGATTGCGCCGTATAACGAAGTTCTGCGTATGTACGTTCATCCGAATTGCGAAGCATATTTTCCGGCAACCAATTGGTTCCTTTTATAAAAATAGGTTTACCATTTACATAAAAAGTTCTCGATTTATCCGGAGTTAGAGTATCTGATGTGATTTCACGAATACCGAAACGACTATTTATTTCATCGATAGTTTCTCCTTTGATTATAGCTTTAAAATTCAGGTCATATAATTCTTGTTTACCTTTGTGTATAGGCCACCACAAACGAGGGTTATTGATAGCTAATTGCGGAAACTCTTCAGGAGTAAAAACAACCTCTTTTACTTCACCACGAAACAATTTAACCTCTTTCTCAAAACTGATTCTCTCACCTTTGAATTCTCCTACCACTTTCACTGTTTGATTGGAGAAAGTCGGGTTAGAAACCTCTACTGAAACTGTTTGAGCTGAACGAGTATAATCTGATTTAGGAAATTTCGATTTAACAAAAGGATGAGCTAATTTGACATTACCGGTAGTGAAAATAGAAATATCTTTCCAGATTCCGGTATTACGGTCTCGGATTCCATCTAAGAATGTAAAATCCCAACCCACAGTCATCAGCATACTCACATTCTTTCCAATTTCCCCGTTACCTCCATTTTGAAATTCATCTTTCGCTCCGAAAGATTTTTGTCCTTTGGGCTTAATTGTTCCCGGAACATCTATCGGATACACTTTGATTGCCAGTACGTTTTTCTGATCAAATTTGATATAATCCGTAATATCTATTTGATCTTGGAAAAACATTCCGGATATATTTCCAACCATATTTCCGTTCAACCATATTTCAGCCCTGTAATTGACACCATCGACCTGTAACCATGTTTTTTTACCTGAATATTGCTCTTTGATTAAGTCAAATTCGGTTCGAAACCAATAGGTATAGAAATCGCGACCTGCATTATAGAGATCAGGAATCAAGTTGGATTCCAATTTGTTATTCAAACCAAAATAAGGCTCAGGATATACTTTATTATGTACCAACGAATTTAGTACCGTCCCAGGGACTATTGCCGGCATCCAATCGGACATGGATACTTTCATTGTAGAAATATCTTCGGTTTTAGAAGAAATATCCCCTGCTTTCTTCATTTTCCAATCAAAGGACCCGTGATGACCTTCTTTCGACGTTAATACCTGGTTATACTTCCGCTCTTTCAAAACATTCTGTGAAAATGCAGAGAGAAATACAACCGATAAGAGAATCGCAAGTAAAGAAATTTTTTGTTTCATTTTATATTTGACTTAATTTTTTGCCTTTATCGTACAAAAATATAATTTTTTCCTTCAGGAACGAAACTTCTTTAGCTTTCATCTCTTAAAGAATTTAGAAAATTTAAAATTCATACTGACATACTGTTGTCACTCGAGGGTGTTAAATTTGCAGTATCATTAATGACAACTCAAATTTATTCAACACTAAAAGATTAAAACAATGAAACTTACACCTCATTTCTCATTCGATTCGCGGGCAAAAGAAGCCCTGGCATTTTACACTTCTGCATTGAAAGGAAAAACTGAAATCGTTTACACTTACCGGGATTGTGGAGCTGACGCACCAGCCGGTTTAGGAGAAGAATATCTTGATAAAATCATGTACTCTTCCATTAGCTTTGGCGGAGGCAACCTGATTGCTATTTGCGATATGTGTCCGGGAAGTGTTCCCGAGAAGGCAGGAAACACCGTCTTTATGGATTTGGAACTCAAAGCTGAAGAAGTAAAACCTATTTTCGATGCTTTAGCTGAAAATGGGACTATACTATGCCCTATTTCAAAAACTTCATGGAGCGAACAATTCGGTTGTCTTGTAGATAAATTCGGTATCAACTGGAATATCATGCAGGAAGAGGAAGCTAAATAAAATTTATTCTGTAACTTTCCGGACAAAATCAGATAAAATGAACAGACTCGAACGAATATCAGCAATCCTTGTCAGCCTGCAATCACGCTCAATGATTACTGCCAGACAGATTGCCGAACGGTTTGGAGTCAGCTTGCGAACAGTGTACCGAGATATACGGGTACTTGAAGAAGCAGGCATCCCAATATGCGGTGAAGCGGGTTCCGGTTACTCACTGGTACCCGGCTTCAAATTACCTCCTCTTTTGTTCACAACAGAAGAAGCCATCGCATTTCTGATGGCAGAAAAACTCGTCAGTAATCAGGCCAATACCGATACTTTTGAATTGTACCGCAGTGGCATGGACAAGATAAGGGCAGTATTACGGACAGCAGAAAGGAACATACTGGAAGATTTTGACCAACATATTCAACTGATAGAATACCATAACCCACCAAAACAAGAGACATCAAATATCCTGCAACCGCTACTAAAGGCCATATTGGATAAAAAGGCCATCATTATACAATACTGTGCAGCTTATAACAATCAGCTTACTGACAGATCTGTAGAGCCTCAAGGAATTTTCTTTATGACCGGCACCTGGTACCTGTTGGCATGGTGCAAACTTCGGTCGGATTACCGAACATTTAATCTCAGCCGTATCGGTTCCTTAACGATCTCTGACATTCATTTTGCAAAAGAACACCCTTCGCTACAATGCCTGATCAATACTTTATTTTGTATGCATAGCACCCATAAAATAAGAATCCAACTGCATGGAAGCGATGCTTTACTCAGAGTGAATTGGGGTAAATATGCTCACGGCTTTTGCGACGAGATAAACGAAAACAATTGTATCATACAGACTTACAAAACCGATTCACTGGATTATTTTGCACGATGGTATCTGTCATTTGGGGATATGGCGACAATACTTGAACCGGAAGAACTGAAAACAACGGTGAAAGAATTAATTGAACGAATCAATAGTCTTAATAAAAAGACCTTTTTGCCATCTTCATAAAAAATAACTCATTCTTTCTTTTTATATTCTTCATAATCAAATTTATCAATTTTTTGCATGTACTCTCCAATTTTATTTTCAGCTTCTTTTGACTTTTGTATAAATATTTTATTATTGTTAAACTCATCAAGGTTTCCCCCATTTCTCCAAAAATAATCAATCTGTTTCAATCGCTTTCCGTCTGTTTCCGGAAAATAGAAAAAACCAAAGAAGAAAGCCAAAAAAGAAAAAATACAGAAAAAAAGGAAGAATGAGCTTACAATACTTACTTTGAATACGCATACAATTAATATATTTATAAACCAATGAACTCCTCCTACAATTGCCATTCCCTGATTTCTTATTTTTATTGGAAATATTTCTGCTGGGACTAACCATCCAATAATACCCAAAGTACTTGCAAACGAAATGATATATAGGACTATTAATGAAACAAATATAATTAACCCAACATGATAATTACTATTTAGAACAGGTTTAATTACGGGATATGACATGTCGCCATTCATTGACCTATATAGAACCCTGTCTTTTATAATATATCGTATTGTATCATATTTCATTGATTTTTCAGATTTTCCCACATTAGACTTATTTATCACATATACTTCATCGTTAAATGGTAAAATTTTTTCATAAAAATCTTTCCTATCAAAGCTCTCTCCAGTATTTTTTTGGTCACAATTTACATCAACAAGACTCCAGATAACTTTATTAGAATGATCTATTTTTTCTTTAAATTTTAATGGAATGCCATTGCTTTTCAGACAAAATTTTTGAGGAATTACATTATAATCAGGTTTCATATTAGCCACCAATGGGGTTAAAAACAATAACGAAAGAATAATACCAGACATCCCTATCAGGAATAGAGATCTTCTCCCTATTCTGTCTATCATTAACATGCCAGGAATAGTACTTAATATATTAATCAAACCTATTATTAATAAAAAAAATAAAATCCCGAATTCATTCACACAAAAAAAAGGTAATAGCTCCGGAATTTTGAAAATAACAATATTGATCCCTACCAATTGTTGTATTACAATAATAGCCACTCCAATAACTAATGGTAGCTTAAATACCTTCCTCCAAGGTTCCTTTTGTGTGCCTTCTGGCTCAATTAACATTCTATCTATTCTATCTTTATTATCTATATACCTTTGATCTTTCTTTATATCATCTATTTTTTCTTTAAATTTGTTATGTTTCTCAGACCATTTATCAAAATGAGGTGAATCTGTCGTATATAATGCAACCAGATAAATTCCTGACATTATAAAACAAACAAATAAAGTTGCAGAATGATATAAAAACTTCAAATTAAATATATGTATAAACATCATTGTCAAATAAGCAAGAAAAATACCTATAGTTATTGATAGTTGATACCATCCAAAATAATTACCTCTTAAAGAAAGCCTAGGAGCTTCTTCAACTAAATACACAGGAGCAATACATGACAATCCGGTTGTAATACCCATAATAAATCTTATCAACAACAACAAGCTATCAACTTCAGGATTAATTTGAAGAGCTATGGCACAAATTGCTGAAGTTATCAGAGAGGCACTTGCACTTATCATAAGGATCTCTCTCCGTTTTTTATAATTCCTCATAAAAAATAGGAAAATACAAACACACAACGCACCTAATAGAAAACTCACAGAAGGCGAATTTTGCAAATTATATTCTTTAATTTCTAAAATTGAATCTCCAGCAATGAGCGCTAAATTATAACCAAAAAATATCCCTGCAAAAATCGGGAACAATTCCTTCCCCATTTTTTTCAATTGAGTCCTATATTTATTTGACTTTTCCATGATCTATTCTTTAATTAGTTTTTTCAGCTCATTCAGTTCCTCAATAAAATTGTCCTTTAATCCTTTAATCTCGGTATCAAATTTTTTTATCGTTTTATTATCGTTTATCATTTTCCTTTTCATTACCAGATTCCGAATAATTTTTACATCTGCTTTAATTTCTAGGATTTCCTCAATTTCCTCAATTTCATTCTTTATTTCGTCCTTCTCTTTCTCTGTCATTTTTTCTCTTATCGATTCTTTGATATATTTCAGGTATTCTTGTGTCCAAAACACTAATCTAGCATAATCGTCTCTATTCATTCCATCTATTTCATCTTTCGTTAGCTCAATCTTCTCGCCTAGTTGTCGTCGTAAAATATAGAAAAAAAGAGTAAAGGATAATCCCAACAAGGTAGTACATGAAAATAAAATTTGAGATGCCGAAAATTTAAGTTGTGACCTCTCACTTGATGTTGAAGGGCTACTGGGATACTCTCTTATACTATCTACTTTTGCTATAGCCATGGAATTGCATAAATATTCATTTGTTGATTTGACATGATTAACAATTATACTCTGATTCTCAAATTTTGAAGTTTCATTAAAAAAAAGTTCAACATTAAAAGATCCTAATAGTGCAATTAAAGATGCAACAGTCAATGATATCAAAAGAGTAACTGCAGAACTCCACCTGGAATGCTCTGCATTGAGTTCTATAAACTCGGTAAGAAGACAAATATTTGCAGTACTTATGTACTCTCTTTCTATTTTCATAATTAGTAAAATTAATGTTAACAAAATACCTAAAACCGAGCGAAATATAACTAAAATATTTTAAATAATATTCAAAAAAAGTAATTGAATTATCACTTTTTTTTAACACAAATACACTTTATATAATAAAAAAACTGCCGAAGATTTTTTCCCCGGCAGTTTTTATACTATTTATTGAATATCTTCAATTATTTCTCCAAAAGAGCATCTACACACCAAAGGTATGGAGCCTGTCCGTGATAATCACCGACATTACGTGGACGATCATAATAATACTGTTTGTCGTTCTTTTTATTCGTTCCGACACAAACTTCCTTTACAGCCCCTTTCTCATCGATATAAGTGACTAAAGCCAGCCATGCTTTCCGAGCGGCAGGAGCATATTCCTTAGCATCTAACCATCCGTTCTTAACGCCCATAATAAAAGCATAAGTGAACATGGCAGATCCGGATGTCTCAGTCCAGTAACTCGGTTCATCAATCAACTGATTCCACAAACCGTTTGAATTTTGATGTTCTTTCAAACTTTTCATCATTGTCCGATATCCTTCCAGGATGCGAGGACGATCTTTACTGTCTTTTGGAAGATCTTTAAGCAATTCCGACATACCTGCAGCCATCCATCCGTTCCCTCGTGCCCAATAATAGGGAACATCGGGTGCGTGATAGAAGAGACCATTCGGACATTGCAATGAATCCAGGTACATTACCATTTCTTTGGCCGCCCGATCAATGTATTTCCGATCTTTGGTCACTCTATAGGCTTGAGTTTGTACAATGGTAATCATATACATATCATCTATCCACAAACGGGTTTGCCAGGTATAACCTTTATCTGCCCATGCCTTTTCCTGTGGTTTTGCATTTTCAGGTACTTGCCATTGAGTATCAGCATATGGTAAACCCAATTCCAAATACCGTTTTTCTTTTGTTATTCGATATAGTTCCAATGGTAAACTTCCGAACATATTCAAATCAACATGATTCTTGATGGGTAAAAATGCCTTTTCTGTCGTAAGCAAGAGATTGAATTTGTCTTGCAAAAGTTTTGCAAGCTTTTTGTCTTTTGTTATCGCAGCGTACTTAAGAGAACCATTCCAATAAAATGTTTCCGGGTAACTAATCCATTTTCCTCCATGAAGCGCATGCTTTGCATCTACAAAACGGTATGCCAATTGTTTACCAACTTCTGTCGGAGTAGATCCCTGAGGAAAATCTTTCAGCAAACTCTTCTGGGCAACCACTAATAACTGGAAAGAGAAAAGGACAACTAACAAAAATATTTTCTTACACATAATGATGTATTTTATTTATGAAATAATCACTATTAACCGGAAAATATGAATTTTCCTGGTTAATAGTGATTAAAAATATGTAACCTAAAAATTAGTTTGTTTTGCTTTCGTCAGCTACGGCATCTTCCCATTTATCCCATTTAGGAGTATTAGGATCGTAACCGTCGTAACCAAAATTCTGACTCAATTTTCCCATGTTATTTGCAGTAATAGCTGCATTAGGGATAGGCCAATAATGATTTCTTTTGTTCATGGTGTAGTTCGGACTGGCATTACCTGTAGCATTGATCTGTATAACGCCTTTGTTATACAAACTGTAATGATTAATACGTTGATACCAATAACTACCACCTTGCGCATCGGTTCCTTCTTGTTTATCGAAAGTTGCGATATTATAGGTGTTACCCCATTCATCAGGTTTTCCGCTACGAGCAAGACACAAAGATACACGTTTCAATTCTACATTACGCATTTCTTCCCAATACAACTCACGGGCGCGTTCATTCATAATATCACCGATAGTAACGTTTCCTGTATATAATTCCGTACATTTTGCTCGGCTTCTGATAATATTTATATCGTCTTTAATAGTCGGATCGGACGGATTAATATAGAATTTAGCTTCTGCACGAAGGAGATATGCTTCTGCCAAGCGGTATAGATACCAATCGGCATTACCTCCATTAGTGGCTCCTCTATTACCATCAGAACCACTGATGTTGGCCTCATTGACTGGGTCGTCCAGATAAAATTTGTAGTGAGGGACATCGTACCAACGACGGATTGTATCGCTACACAACAGTTTACCTTTATCATCATAAAGAGTAATCGGTTTTCCAAATTCGGATGAAGCCTTGTTATTAACACGGTAGTCCTCCATGCGTATCCAGTTACCCACCTCTGAACTATGACGTAAATCTGTTGCATCCATTTTGCCATTCACAGCCCATAGAGTATGAGTGGAAAAGTAGGTTGGACGCCAGGTAGCAATACCCCTACCGAATGCACGCATATAGTCATACTTAGAATTATAATCAGCATGGTTACGTTTGAGATTCAACAAAGCCTGTTTGCCATCTTTTGTTTGAATTCTTGTATCAAATACGAATGGATACAAAATACGCATAGTAAGCATTTTAACAAACGATTCAGTATCAGATCCGCGGTTAGGCATACCCATGATTAATTCTGTGTTAGCGGCAATCAATTTATTTTCAGCACGGTGCATATCCCAAATTATATTACGGGTAATCGGCCAGGTCAGAGGTTCTCCTCCGTCATTGAACGTTCCGAATTGATTTCCAGCAAGGAGTTTGTATCCTGAGTTATTAATCAAAATATCCGTTTGTTCTTTAGCTTTTTCGTATTCTCCCAATGCTAAGTAGCATTTGGCAAGCAACATACGGCATGCGCCCTTGTTTACCATACCTACCAAGCTCATATTTTTTTGATCAGGCACCCATTGTACGGCAAATTCCATATCCTGGGTAATCATTTTCAAGATAGCGTCACGCTCAGTGCTCCGGTAGTTTTGCTTGGGGACCTCCAATATTTTGGTAACTAATGGCACGTCTCCATACTGGAATACTAATGCCATATATCGGTAAGCACGATGAAAATAAGCTCTTCCTTTATACTCATTTTTAGTTTTTTCATCCATTCCTGGCACTTGATCTACAAACGAGAGAACTGTATTTGCATACATAATACCGTAATAGGTTTGTTTCCAGAAATACCACAAACTATTTGATCTGTCAAGATTTTGTTCAGTACTATTGTCAGTCGTAGGAGTAAGCATACCTGACACATCACAAAGCATCTGAGTTTTATCAGTATTAGCGGCCACCATCAGTTCTGAGAAAAGGTACTCCGTTCCCATGGTAAGCATTTCATTGTGATCCGTCATCCAATACAATTTCAGGGTACGGTCACAAATAGCCATCGCAGCTTGCAAACCCGATTCAGTGCTGAATGTAGTGGTCGGTTCGTAGAACGACAGTGGATCTGGTTTCAAGAAATCCTCCGAACAGCTACTAAGCAAGATTGTACCACCCATTAACAGAGCGAGACAAATACGATTTATTTTTTGAGTTATCTGTTTCATTTTATATTTCTTTTTAAGAGGTTAAAAAGTTAAATTTAATCCGAGCGTCCAAACACGGGTAGAATATCTACCGTCTCCTGCACCTTCAGGATCTCCATATTCCCAATCTTTTGTCCATGTGGCAACGTTACGAACGGTACCATACACTTTCACCCGGTCGATATTCCATTTTTTAGTCAAACTTTGTGGGATTGAATAAGCTAAAGAAACATTATCGAGACGGATAAAGGAACGGTCGTATAACATACCCGGGCTTGTTGCGCCGGTAGGCCCTTTCGCTTCAATACGTGCATATTTGTTAGTAGGATTATCAACAGTCCAGTATTCTTTTGAAGGTAGATCTTGCAGAGCATAAGTTGTACGCCCTCCATCGTCATCAAAATTCATATACATAGTCTCTGTACTCTTGTGTCCCATATACGAGTACATATTGAATGAAAAAGACAAGTTTTTCCACAATTCAAATTCATTCCGCATAGACCACTGAACAGGAGCAGCTCTTTGTCCCAGGAATTCTTTGTCTTTGTCGTTATAGACCGGAGTTACCGAACCATCAGGATTTACTTTATCATCTGCAGTATAGTTATTCGCTACTTTAGGATCCCCTGGTCTTTGACCATATTTTGCAGCTTCTGCTATTTCATCTTTTTGCCAGATTCCAGTAACACGATAAGTCCAAATCGTACTGATAGGCTTTCCTATAAACCAACCATTTGTTATATCGTCCATTTCTTTTGTCCCAATCACATTACCATTCGCATCCTTAACATCTTCGTATTGATAATACAAATGCTTGATCTCATTTTTATTATATGAGAGTCCCAATGTTGTAGTCCATTTAAAATTCTGGTTGTTGACATTGAGGGTATTCAAAGAAAGTTCAACACCTCGGTTGTCCACCTGTCCCAAATTCGTTGTAATGTTATCAAATCCAGTAAAATTCGGAAGTCGTTGATTCATAATCATATCATTGGTACTCATGCTGTAGTATTCAATACTTCCTGAAATACGATCTTTCAAAAATCCAAAATCCAACCCAAAGTTCAATGATTTGGTTTTTTCCCATTGCAGATTCGGATTAGCCATACGCTGAGCCATCAAATAACGCAACAATAACAATTCTCCTGCCGAGTTGATATAACCTTGCATTTTACCGGCACCCTCATACAAGTTAGACAGCGCCATGTAAGGATTATCCAAAGAACGGTTACCATTTTCGCCATAAGATGCGCGCAATTTACCATGACTCATCACATCATTCCACTTAAAGAAATCTTCGTTGACAAATGTCCAAGCCACAGCAGCGGATGGAAAAGTAGCATACGGATTAGATTGACCGAATGCAGAATATCCGTCACGACGAATAGAAGTAGTAAGCATATAACGATTATCGTACGAGTAGAACAAACGAGCTAGAAGAGCGTCTGCAGTTTGGTGAGAGTCAGACGATGAATAAGTACTGCTCTCTTTTGATCCGTTCTTAGTATTGTGAAATCCCAGAGCATCCGAAGGCAAAATATTACGTGCTTCGATACGATCTTGCCAGGATTGAAGTTCTTCTGCTTCCTGCACGAGTGTCAGAATTGTGTGATGTTTTTTATTGAATGTATAATCCCACGTGATGGTGTTATTAAGCGACCAATCGAAACGTTTAGTCTGCTCGCGGTTCGCTCCGCGTGTTTTGGGATCAGAGCCCGGCAATTCGGCCGACATAAAGTAGCGGTCGTAAAAAAATTGATAACGAGGCGAGGCATTGAACGAGTAAGTAATATTGTATGGCAATGTTATCTTGGCATTCAAAATAGTATTTAAGGTAGTGTAACCTTTTTCCAACTCTAAGTATTGTTTTTGAAAATCGTAATTATACCCCCGCTGACTATATTCTCCGCTCAAAGGATATTGCACCGGATTACCATTCGCATCGGCATAATCAGCATACGGGCTGTTACGCATTTGATAGTCATACTCGATACCGATTTCACCATCCGAACGATCCTGAAAATTGACATTGGCTCCAACCTGCAGCCATTTGGTTACGTTAACATCCACTTTCATACTCGCACGAGCAGCCTGGTATGTATCGCTCTTCAGTGTACCTTCATTCTTCAAATATCCCATTGAAAAATAGTAATTTACGCTTTCACCAGCACCACTTATACTTGCATTGTAATCCTGATTAAAGCCGGTACGGAATGTTTTATCCGCCCAGTCAACTGTTTTTCTATTCAGGAAATTATCGAGTGCATTTCCCTGGAAACCCAACCGTTTAGCCCAAATACTCTGATCGGATTCACCCGGTTGGTTTGTAGTGTATGCCCGCCAGATATCAAGGGAGAGATCAGATGATAATTGGTCAGGGCGCATATAATATCCGGTAGGTACGGTCAGTTTACCCGTATTTGCATCCCTTGTTTGATATGCATCATAAGCGCCTGTCACAGGATTCACTCCATACGTATTTTTTGTATACCAATCCTGACGGTGTTGCATGTAAGCCTCCGGAGCGAAACGATCCCGGTATTCATACAATTGAGTCAAACCAAAATTAGTGGAAACATTAATGATGGGCTTGCCTTTATTTCCTTTCTTGGTTGTAATGATGATCACCCCACTTGCAGCCTTAGCCCCATATACCGCAGCAGCTGAAGCATCTTTGAGTATGTCGATTTGAGCAATATTATCCGGACTGATTTCCGAAAGTTCTCCATAAAAAACCATTCCGTCAAGGATAAGCAATGGGTTGTTGTGGCCTCCTTCGGTATATACCGAACGTTGTCCACGCAATTCCATAGTACCTCCACCTTTAGCTGAAGGGTCGTAACCAACATTCAAACCCGGAGTGCCCCGCAGGACATCCTGAACGGTTTTTGGATTTTCGTTTTGGATTTTGCCGGGACGGATTTGAGTAACCGAACCCGTAAGGTCTTTTTTCCGCATTGTACCATAACCGACTACCACTACTTCTTCCAGTAGTTTGGAGCTTTCTTCCAATACTACTACAAAATTCGATTTATTGGTTGTTGCGATGGTTTGAGTAGTATATCCAAGGTAGCTGATTTGTATCTTGGCATTATCATCCACTTCAAGGGAAAAATTGCCATCCAGATCCGTAACCGTTCCGGTTGTAGCTCCAACCACAACAATAGAAGCGCCAATGATAGGTTCATAAGTAATATCCGTCACATTCCCGGTTATCTTGCGTTTTCCCACTTGTTTTGTGTTGGTAGATACCGGTTTGTACACAGAAATTCGCTTACCTGCGACTTCATATTTGATATCCTTTCCGGTAAAGAGCATACTCAGTATCTCTTCGATGCTCTTATTCTCGGCATTGACAGATACTTTTTCATTGATATCCACATCATTGTTGCGTACCAGAAATGAATATCCTGTTTTGGATTCAATTTCATTGAAGACCTGACTTAACGAAACATCCTTTCGCTGGATGGAAATTTTTGTGTCCTGAAGGGTTGATGCCGATACAGGGACAATTAGAAATAAGGAAAAAAGAAGATAAAAAAAGAGCGATCGAACAGACATAATATCGCTTCCGGAATGATACTTTTTTCGAATCATTCCTCTAAATTGATTAATTTTCATACATTTGTATAGATTAAGAGATTATTTGAAAAAATAATTTAACTCTGGAATCGGAGAATATGTGGCTATATTTCTCCGATTTTTTTAATGGATGTTCTTCATGGTGCCATTCTTTTAATTTTTAATATTAAACATTTATCTATCTGTAATAACAATTGTGTCGCCTCTCTGTGTCCGTTCGTATTTCTTATCGACATCGATATAATCAAGAATTCCGTCTATAGATAATTTGGTGCTGATACTTCCTGAAAATATCTCATTCTTCATTCGCTCGGTTTGTATTTCAATTTTGACATTATACCTCTGTTCTATCTGCCGGACAATATCCCTCAAAGGAGTATTGACAAAGCTGATTCTTCCGTTTATCCACCGAATAGCAAGGGAAGCGCTGGTTTTGCTGCTCCACATTTTTTTCGTTTTCTTATTATAAA
Source organism: Bacteroidales bacterium (assembly GCA_031552335.1). Lineage (GTDB taxonomy): Bacteria > Bacteroidota > Bacteroidia > Bacteroidales > Azobacteroidaceae > JAISFI01. The sequence goes on from JAVBMQ010000115.1 coordinate 20,431, forward strand.
TAAGATGTTCATCGGGGTATAAAATAATATTGCCTTCCGTTTCGGAAACAGAATATGCATTTACTTTTCCTTCGATGAGACTGACCTCAATTTCAGGATCCTCCTCATAAGCCCGTACATTAAATGATGTTCCGAGAACCTTTACATTCAGCTCTTGGGCATGTACGACAAAGGGCCTCTTTTCGTCTTTCTTAATCTCAAAATAACCTTCACCGCTCAGATAAACCTCCCGATTTTTCCGATTGGAATAAGATGCATCGTATTTCAGGACAGAGCCCGAGTTCAGAAAAGCGATCGAACCATCCGGGAGAACTATTTTCGTTTGCGAACCGGGTGGAACTTCCATTTCAACCATTTGTGAAGCCTGATTAGAAATAGATATATCATTATACATATAATATATAGCAATAGTAGAAGTGATCATTAATGCTATCACGACAGCGATCTTCCGGAAAGACAAAAAGATTTTTTTTGAAGCTTTGACCGGTTTATCAAACCCAAGGGTTCTCGATAATTGCAAATAGTTGCTTCGTTTCTCCTGTTCGAAACGAGGAATGAAAGATTTGGCATGCAGCTTCGCCATCTCGTCATAATATTCCCGATATAAAGCATCTGACTTCAGGAGTGCAGACAATGCACCCAACTCTTCGGAAGTCAGGCTACCGAAAAGATAACCGGTAAGTAAATGATCGAATTCCTTTAATTTTTCTTCCATGGAAGTGTACTCGTTTATAATAAATACACATCTCGAAGAAAAAGCATTTAGGCAAAATTGATTTTATTTTGAAATCATTTTTCATAAAGAAAAAGGCTTGGCTCTTATTAAAGAAGAAAATTAATACAAAAAGTTAATGCCTAAATAGATAAAATAGTAAAATTCCGGCAAGAGGGCCTAACTGAAGTTTTATTTTATCCAATGCATTTTTAATTTGTACACGGACAGTATTTATGGAGATACTAAGCTCTTCGGCGATTTCAGCAGGTGATTTTCCGGCATACAGATATTTTTCAAAAATAATCCGGCATTTCTCCGGCAACCCACTGACGGCAACTTTTACCTGTTGTTGCAATTCTTCGAATTCGAGAATTTGTATCGGGCAATTGTTATTCTGGCAAAAGTTTTCCTGATAATCCAGCAGTTCTTTTCTATACTCATCAACGACCCGTTCGCGCACACGGAGCGAACGCAAATAATTCAAGCATCCGTTTTGTACACTACGTAAAAGATAGGTGTGGATTGGGAACGAAAGAGTTTCCCTCTTGTACCATACCTGAATAAACACATCATTAACAATTTCTTTGGCCTGATCCGGATTGAAGATATATGTGATGGCACATGTGCATAAATAAGTGAAATAAGCATCGTATAAACCGTCAAATGCTTTCTTATCTCCCTCATTTATACCTTGAATGACCGATTCATTTATTTGTGAAAAACTCATATCGTTGCTTTCGGACTCAATTTATTTGTAAAAATGTATCCCGGTGAATATTTGATGGATAGTTGTTCTATCCGGAAAATTATTCACCGGGATACAAATATATTAAAATAATGGGATAATTTCTTTTTTAGAATATTTTTAATTTTAACACATAAATATCTTACTATAAAATAATAAATTAGATATCCTACCAAGATCACAGGTAAATCAAAAAACAAATATAATGAGACTAAAATAGTTAATAATTAGCAGATCTCCAAATACTACTATTCACTAGCAAAGATCTTCTTCAATGTAATCTTTCTGGTTATGGGTTTATTGAGATCATATATTTTAGAAACTAACAGGTCCATTTCCTGTTCAAGGACTTTACGTACTTCCGGAAACATCATTTGAGAATAGATATCACGATGCATAGGAAGCCACGGGTCTTTGGTCAGGTTTTCGTCCAATACTTTAATAGCTTCTATATTGTCGGCATATAACAGACCTTTCGGCTGGAAGAAATTGTATTGTATCCAGGCATATTGACGGAATTTCTTTTCTATTTCCCAACGATATTCATTCAGAAACATAATAGAGAGGGCCTGTTGGTATTGAGGAGTATGAGTTTCATTAGCCAGGTTAATACCTTTTGCCAGTTCATCACCATTCCATATACCGATTTCTTCGTTATCAATCAAGAGTTTATAGTCGCCTTTTAAGCCTGTGACTTTCAATATTTCCCGATTCATCTCCTCCATAAAAGGGACTGTTTTAACGACTTCTGCCTGACTTTTCTTCTGTTCCCATCCACGGGGTACTATATCCAACGGATAAGGCAATGAGTTGGCCAAATAATCGAAACTAAAGTCTCTTCCTGATTTCTTTATATTTGAGACACCACAATTTTCAGTTTTAACGATCTTCGTGCGTGAAGCATCCACTTCTACATCAGTGACGACCTTACCGGCAAACCCTTGTGCTTTCAGGAACAAATAAGCCATTACCATGTGTCCGTCATTGTCGGGATGAATACGGTCGTTGCCACAAAGAGTAAACGAAGAATCTTTTTGCTGGAATTTCTGATTGAGAGCGGTCATCGGCTCGTTGAAATCAATAAATTGCCAGCTGTTTTGTTGGGCAGATCCCTTCTGAAACTCCACAATTCTCTTCATCACCTCATTCTTGGTTTTGAACGGATTATTCTGTATTTTGGCTGTTTCGTCATAAGGCGAACTTCCCATCAGGACAATTCTTGTATTGGGAAGTCCCTGCAAGCGTTTCTCCATCATCTGATAGTTCTTGAAACACTCCTGATACTTTTGTTCGCCAAACTCGTTCGGTTTGTCTCCATTGTATTCGAAATAACCCGAATCGTTCATTCCGAAAGTCACCATCAGGACAGTAGGACGTTTGCTGAATACATCCCCATCGAGACGCTTGTACATGTCGTAAGCCGTATTTCCTCCGATTCCGGCATTCAGTATCTTCAGATCCATATCAGGAAAACGAGTCATGTAATAAAGCCAGATGTATGAGTGATAATGGCCTCCATCCGTAATACTATTTCCCAGGAAAACAGCCCGGTCTCCATCCTTGAAAGGAGCAACTGTTTGGGCTAGGACTGAAAAAGACAAGCTGAGTGAGAGTGTCAGCAATCCGATTATTCGTTTCATATTGTTATTATGTATTTACATTTAATCATTAATTTCAAATCACTTTGGGTTATATACGGCAACCGCTACGCGTGAGTCGGCACAACCATAATATAAAAACCATTTCTGCTGATGGTAAACAAGCCCTTCGATGAATACCGTTCCGGCCGGATACTGACCGCTTTTCTCGAAATCGGCTTCAGGAATATAGAACGGCTTATCAAGACGATCAATGAGTTTAGTCGGATCCGATGTATCAAACAGAGCCTGACCGGCGCAATACGAATTGGCAGTATAAAGCGTATCACCTTCGGCTCCGGATTTGTTTTTTCCGTTGTACATCAACAGGATACCTTTGTCAGTCATAATAGCAGGTGGGCCACATTCGGTCAGATCACTGTCGAACTTGCCCGGACGTGGAATAATCACTTTCAGAAAATCACCCTTTTCGTCGAACATCGGCGTCCAGTTGACCAGATCATTCGAAGTAGCCACATTGACAAATTTTTCGCCCCAATACATCCAGTACTTCCCTTCGATTTTGGCGATGACCTGTTTGCCGTCGACCAGCTTAGTTATGATAGAGGCCGATTTGGAGAATTCATCAAAAAAGCGTCCGTTGTAAGCCTTGGCAAAAACAGGACCGGATTTGTCCCACTGTTGCAGGTCGCGTGAAGTGGCTACCGCCAGGCGCGCCTTTTCTCGGTTCCATTGGGTGTAAAGCATCACATAAAGGCCATCTTCAGTCATGGCTACACGAGGATCTTCACAACCTCCCGGCCATTCGAGTTCCTCTTGGCTGTCTTTGCCGGGGTAAAAGACAGGGGTAGACCGGCGTTGGAAATGCAACCCGTCGTCCGACCATGCATAACCTAAACGGGAAGTGCGTCTGCCGATTCCTTCTCCGGATTTATCTTCGGCACGGTATAGTACTACCACTTTTCCATCCAGAATAGTAGCTGCTGGATTAAATGTATCATTCGACTCCCAAGCTACGGAGTCCTGCGTAATCGGACAGTAAAAAAAGGTCGAGGTATCAGGAGAAATAACGGGATTTACACCTTCGGGACGTTGAAAATCCATCCACGCCCAATCCTGGGGACCTCTTTTCTCTTCTTGCCGACAGGAAATAAGTGACACGATCATTGCCAGACAAGCCATTTTTAAGATATATGTTCTCATATTTTTTATTTATTGTTTGTTTAATCAGGATATATTATAAAATTAGGATTTACTTTTCCGGTTTAGATAGAGAGAATGGAGCTGAATCCACACTAATACCCCTATTTTCATTGGGTTGGCTACCCATTTCGAAATAGATTGTACCTCCATTCAGAATATCCTTGTATGTTATATAATTCTTATTCAAAGAGTTTCCATTGAGAGTAGCCGACTGGATATAAATATTTTCCCTGCTATTTTTGTCAGCCTCAATGACAAATTTCTTACCATCTTCCATCGTTATTGTTGCCTTGGGGAAAAGCGGGCTGCCGAGTACGTATTCATCCGTTCCGGGACAAACACTATATAACCCCAATGCATTCAGAATGTACCAGGAAGACATTCCCCCCTGGTCTTCATCACCAGGATAACCTTTTTCGGTCGAATTATACAGTCGGTCCATAATCTGACGTGCCCAGTACTGGGTCTTCCACGGTTGACCGGCATAACTGTACAAATAAATCATATGCTGTATCGGCTGATTTCCGTGTGCATACTGTCCCATGCCGGCAAGTTCCATCTCCTTCATCTCATGAATAACGCTACCATACGTACCGGGTTTTATCTCATTAGTAATAGTAAACACAGAGTCCATTTTTGCGATTATCTTCTCTTTACTGCCATACAGGTTTATCAATCCCTGTACATCATGGAATACCGACCATGTATAATGCCATGCATTTCCTTCACAATAAGGTCCACCCCATACGTATGGATCAAAAGGTTCCTGCCATACACCATCTTTCCCTCTTCCACGCATGAAACCGGCGGACGGATCGAACACATAGCGGTAGTTATGCATCTGCCGGGAAAAGACTTCTTCGTAGAATTTGTTCCCCGTTTGCCTGGCTAACTCATAACCACAGAAATCATCATACGCATACTCAAGGGTTTGTGCCGTAGAACCCATCGATTCGGGATAAGGGACATATCCCAGTTCGAAATATTCCTTCCAGCCCTGCCGGCCGTTAGCTCCTCCCCAGGGTCCTTTGTTCATAGCTTCGTTAGCGTATGCCCGGAGCGCCCTTTCCGGATCGAATGTACGGATTCCTTTCACCCAAGCGTCGGTTAGTAAAGAAATGGCATGATTGCCGATCATTCCACCTGTCTCACCCGGAGCCGACCACGAAGGCAGCCATCCGCACTGATCCTGCGCATCCAACAGCGCATTCATATAACGCCCTTGCATGGTGGGATGCAATATATTCGTCAGCGGAAACTGGGAACGGAATGTATCCCAGAACCCGTTGTCAGTGTACATATAACCGGGATATACTTTTCCGTCGTAAGGACTGTAGTAGTAAGGATTGTCATTTTCATCACGCTCGTAAAACTTGCGCGAGAAAAGATTGGCGCGGAACAGGCAGGAATAAAATGTTTTCATTTGTTCCTCTGTTCCCCCTTCCACAAGTATTCTATTCAAAAGTTCGTTCCACGTTTTAGCTCCGCGGGCTTTAGTTGTCTCCAGATTCTTGTCTTTCCCCAGTTCACGGTTCAAAGTGATCCATGCCTGTTCGTAACTGATATAAGAAGAAGCCGCTTTCACTTGCACTTTGCTCCCTTTATTAAACCGGATGTAGGCTCCATATCCTTTGCCTTCACCTGAAAGTTGGTTCGGGAACAATTCGTCTCTCTGGTTCTCCCAAACGCCATAGGCTTCGAACGGTTGATCGAATTGAAGCACGAAATAGTTGCGGAATGTTTCGGAATTATTTACAAAACGCTGGTTATTAACCCAGCCTGTGATCTGCTGTTTCTTCGGGTCAATCTTCACTTCACTCATATCTGTGTATCCGTCCAACACCAAATAAGCATCATTATCTTTAGGAAATGAGAAACGAAAGTGAACACAGCGAGTAGTGGGAGCCATTTCGGTAGTGATTCCGTTATCAAGCATAACTTTATAATAATGAGGTTTAGCCATCTCGTTGTCATGACTGAAACCGGTAGCCCGTTCATCCTGATTCACGACCAGTTTACCCGATACCGGCATAAACGAATAAACGGCATAATCACTTATCCATGGACTACATTGGTGTGCCTGACCGAAACCCCGTATCTTGCTTTCGAAATATTGGTATTTCCATCCTTCTCCGTTTTTTCCGGTTTGTGCCGACCATGTATGCATGGCATAAGGCATACCGGTAGTAGGATACGTATTTCCATAACTTAATCCGAAATGAGAATCTGTGCCTTGCAATGTATTAACATATTGTACCAGGTCTTTCATTTGGGCATTCGCGCCTGTAAGCAAAAAAATAATAGTAAGTAATAAAATCAGTTTCTTCATATTAATTCATTATTAAATTCCGGAAAATTTAATTCTTTGCGCCCCAACTCTCGTTCGGTTGATTACCCATAAAGAGTTCCAATAGGCCTCCGGATGCTATATCCGAAAAATTCAAGTAGCACCCGGAGAGTTCTTTTCCATTTAGTAATGCTTTTTGTATGTAGATATTTTCAGTATTGTTGTTATGAGCAATAATGGTAAACTTATCTCCGGAAAAATATGCCGGATCCAACCTGAATTCAATACGATCAAACACAGGGCTGGTTATCTCCAATCTAGTATTACCTGGACAGGAAGGATGTATGCCCGAAGCAGCCAGTACATACCAGGCCGACATCTGACCGACATCCTCGTTACCAACAAGTCCTTCTACTTTGTTGGCATACGCTTTATTACAAATATAACGCGTCCATTTCTGCGTCAGATACGGTACGCCCAACTGGTTGAACAGGAAAGGAATAAAATGTACGGGTTCATTGGCATGATTATAATATTCATTCCACAGCATGCTGGCAGGGGTTTTCTGGAAAAAATTAGTCAGGTCATCAACCACCGCTTCTCTTCCTCCCATCAGTTCAATCATACCCGGAACATCGTGCGGTACGAACCATCCTTGTTGATACGGATTGGATTCTATACATCCATACCATTCTTTAATTCTTCCTTCCTCCGGCCAGGGTTGCCATGATCCGTCGGCCAAACGGGGACGAAACCATCCTTTTTCCGAATCGAATATATTCCGATAAGCCTGTCCTTTCTCTGTAAATACTTTGACTTCTTCTTCTTTCCCTAATCCACGTGCAATCTGAGAGATACACCAGTCTGTATAGGCATATTCCAGCGTATGCGAAATACCCAAGGTAGAAGCCGTATAACCGAGTTCATCGTTTCCGAATTTACGGGATGTATTCAAGGCATATTGATAAGCTTTGTCCACATCATAATTACGGATTCCTTTCACATAAGCATCTGCCAATACGGAAAGTGCAGGATTACCCAGCATGCAACCGGAATAGGAATTGACAATTTCCCAACGTTCGTAGTATTCTCTTCCGCTTTGTTCGGCCAATGTAATCAGCGAATTAAGCTGGTCGTTCACCAGAGACGGATTAATGATAGTCTGCAAGGGGAACTGACTTCTGAACACATCCCATCCGCTAAAGATCGTACGTTTGGTAAACGAACCGTCGCTGCTGTGGATTTTAAGGTCACCGCCCACATAACGACCATCTACGTCCATATAGATCCGCGGGTCTATCATGGTATGATAAAGAGCGGTATAAAAAACAGTCTTTTCTTCTTCCGTTCCGCCATTAATTCGTATTCGACTTAGTTCACGATTCCAGGTATCTTTAGCCGATTGCCTGACTTCATCGAAATTCTTATCAATGATTTCTGCGCGGAAATTCTTCTCTGCACCTTCCATATCAACAAAGGAAATACCCGTTTTCAGTGTGACTTCTTCATTTTCTTCTGTCGCAAATTCGGTGAAGAAACCTAAATGTTTACCTTCCAGTTCATCTTTTCCAAGGATGACCGGAGCTTCGGAAACTCTCGTCAGATAGGGAATACTCACTACCTCTTCTCTCTTCCGTTCCCAGTTGTCGGGTATATCGGCGCTCCAAAAACCATATTTTTGTAGCGCTTTGCTGAATTGAGCATAGAAATAAACTGTATAGTCCGCCTTGCCGTCTCCATTTCCCCATCCTCCGCCCTCCGGAGTACATTTCATCCAGCCTTTGATGGTATGGTCATCGATTACTTTGATATATTGAATGGTGGAAGTTCCTCCGACTCTACGGGCAAGGTCGATCTGGATGCGCGACAATTCGTTCTTTGGGAAAGTAAACTTCAAGATTCCACAATGGGGGGTTGTCGAGCATTCGGTACGTACATTATAGTCTGTCAACTCTACGGAATAATAGCCGGCTTCGGCTTTTTCCGTTTCCTTTTTGTAGAAGGACCTGTAGCCCTTGATGCTCCCGTCTTCTTTTCCCGCAATTTTTTTCAATTCTCCGGTGGTGGGCATGATCAGAAAATTGCCGAAATCGCCGAACCAACCAACGCCACTCATTTGGGTAAAAGCAAATCCTTCGATCGTTTGATGTTCATAGCTGTATCCCGGACTGTTGTCTCCCCCCGTAATGGTATTGGGACTGACCTGCACCATACCGTAAGGAGTCGTGGCTCCCGGGAAAGTCTTTCCCAACCCATGATACACTCCTGCGCTACCGACACTGGTGCTGGCACCAATAAACGGATTAACATAATCGGTCGGAATGATATCTTTTATTTGAGCTACTTCAGGCGAACAGGCCACCAACCCCAATAACAAACTAAGAATGTAAGATTTCTGAATAACTTTGTGCATATCACTATGTTTTATAAGTATATTTACTATTTCTTTCGGATTAAATATGTCTTCAAACCAAACCGGGGCATTGATACCTGCATCTCTGTGCCTGATGCGGTTGTTTTTATGGCTTGTTTATTTATTATTTTTCCATTCAGATTAAGTTCCTCTACCTGGAATATAGGAAAATTGAAACTTATTTTTTCAGGAGAATCATCTCCTTCGGCATTAAACAAGCGTAAGAGAATATCGTCTCCTAGTATATGGGCAGCACTGATTTCATAACCGGTATGCTCGATATTGATCCAGGATTTATTATTTAGTTCTACTGATGAATAATAGGAGGATATCAACGGTTCGTTCCAGCAAGTGTTCTCTGTCGAAATACCGGCTTCATCCCAGGTTCCCCGATGCGGAACAAGAGCATACTTCAGGTTTGTAGGGCGAGTAATCCGATAGTCCCACCCCCAAAGTCCGATACCGGAATATTGCACAGTCAATGCTAATGGAAAACTTTCTCCGTATGAATAGGAAGTGGTATGATCTGAAAACAAGGCCAGGCCATATGCATTATTCTCTTCCGCCAGATCCACCCAATGAAGAATAACATTGTGTTTGATTTTGTCCCATGTATTGAAGAAAGTATTGTCCAATGCGCTTTTACAGACATCAAACGGAGCATCCTTATACAACTGAGGCGACTGCAGGTTAACAGGAAAGAGGAGATTCAGTTTAAACCGGTCGTCGCAGAAGGCTCTACGGTTTTTCTGCCAATCACCTGCTTGCTTGTATTCACCGATACCGGTATTGTTTTTCCAATCAATTGTCAGGTCGAAGTCTATCCGTCTTTGTCCCTGCGCAATGCTTATTGTCTGGGTAAAGGGATGTCCGGCGATTTCACCTTTTATTTCCACACCGGTTTCCAGTGCATTGTCTTTCAGAACGGTAATGTGTACGGGACTTTCTGTCGACGAACGAAACCTTCCTTTTTCATAAAAGAAACCTCTTAACTCTCCCAACGCAAACTCTCCGGTGGAGCAGGCAAAGTCTTTTCCTCCTTCTTTTTTTGTAATCAGACTTTTAATGATTCCTCCCCTGGATATGTCAAGTACTATCCGGTACATATCGTTTTCCAACATACATTCACTCGTTCCTGCGAATGTTACTCCTGAAACATTCTTTTTGCCTGTATTCTTTTTCTTTATCATGTATGTTGCGTACCCAAAGGGAGGAACCTCTGCCTTAAAACTCATCTTTATTTTTTTACCCTGATTTTCAAGTGAATATGGGATTTCATCATTTTTTACATCGCATAATATGAAATTCATACCGGCATAGTCCACAGGCAATTCCACACTTATCAACTCCGTTCTGCCCACTCCAAGTGTATTATATACCCGAATAAAACCGTCTTCTGAGGTTTCAATAGTTTGCCGGCCCAGACCGACAAGCGCTTTACTCATAATACCAGAAGACAGATCGTTCGTATTGGCGATCCAGAGAGCAATCTCATCCGCCCATGTCCTGTCTTTGTTTAGTTTATTGTAGGGCACAATCCACGAATCATGATGTTGTGCCAGCATCAGGGTTCGCCACGCCTCATCCAGACTTTCCTGAGAATACTTGCTCTCACTTTCCAAATAAACCATAGTACCCAATTTTTCGGCCATGATTATCCTGTTTTCAGCGGTACGCACTTGTTGTCCGATTGTTTGCAACACCTGGCTTCCCCACATCAGGTTAACAAGTATGTCTTCCTGAGAAAAATGCCAGCTATCGTCTGTTTTACCTATTGAAATATTTTCTATGTATTCTTTCCAGGTCACATAGGTGGAACTGTTCTTGATGTGGTTACTCCAACCCAGCCACGGACCGTTTTTCCAGCCTGCGTCCTGATAGCACATTCCTACCGGATGTTTTATTCCGGCTTTCAGACAGGCTTTTATATATGTTTCCGAATTGCCCCAGGCTGTAGTCTGCCAGGTGGAGTTTACTTCCAGTTCTTCACAGGAATAACGAGGAACAGTAAGGATTGATGTACCTTCGGGACCTACCCAGTTGACCAGTTCTCCTCCATAGGCCTGTGTATATCCTCCCCAGCAGGTATTGGGATTTTTCAGAACAGCGTACCTGAATCCGAACGATTTGAGTATTTGCGGTAAACTGCCGGTAAAACAAGGCTCTTCCACAGAATAAGTAGTAAATTCTACTTCAGGAAAATGCTGGTTTATTTTTTTCATACCATATTCAAACTGGCGGATTATACTTTCCCCGGAAATATTATAGCAATAAGGCTGTGCATATGTCGGGTTAGTGAACTCCATTCGTTTGTCTGTCGCAATTTTTTCAAATTGCCGGTACGCTTCGGGTGTCCGCACCTGCACTGTATCCCATGTTTCCGGCTCTATTTCAAGGTTGATTTTCCATTCCGGATGTTGGTGGAACTGGTCTACAATAAACTGTGTTTTCCATTCCACCGGATAATGTCCATAAATTCCTCCATGATATCCATCGGCAAAATACACTTTCTGGGAGAAAGCAGATAAGCTGATAATACTTAGAAGTAATCCTGTATATGTTTTTCTCATCCTATAATTATCCTAAGCCTAATAATCCGGGAAAATTATTTATTCCCTGTTCTCGACATGAATCGTGACAAACCCTGCTTTGCTTCTTCATCATCAGTTTTCCATGGCAACAAAGCAATATGCGCCATCAGTTGCTGATATTCAATAAATTCTTCCTTCAAATCTGTATTATTGGCAACCTCCAGCAGAAACTTTGTCTTTTCTTGGGAGGATAGTTCATTAGCAAAATATTTTTCAAAGGTATTTTTCATTGATTTACAATTTTTCTTTTAGTAAGAACGATTACCAGAGGGACTACCACTAAAAGAAATATCATAAATCACGGTTTGTAAATTCAATATGATAAGTCCCGGTTTTCAATAGCAAATATTCCTTATCAATCATTATTTGCCTGTTATTGAGCATACAAACTACTGTTTTTTGGGGAATAACCACACTTGCCTGTACCCCTATGGGAAGAGTAATATCCATCACCAACCGATTGCCTTTTAATTCCCAGTTCGAACGAATAGTTCCATAAGGTGATTCCTTCGTCGTTTTTGCCCAGGTCACTCCTTGCGGCACTTGCGGATCAATATATACATGCCGATAACCCGGATTCTCTTCGTCCGGGCGGATACCGCCTACTGCCTGATAAAACCAGGTACCAATACCATTATAACAATTGTGTACCCGGCTACGCTCCCCACTCCAATATTCCCAGGTTGTTGTAGCCCCATTGTTGATCATATGCAAATAGCCGGGGTAGTCCGGTTTTTTCAACATGGAATACATGAAATCGACAGCTTTGTTCCGAATAGTCCATTCGGTCAAGATCGGGACTCCGACTAATCCTACAGCTATATGGCCTTTGTATTGACCGGCGCTCCGGACTATCATTTCCTCTTTTACCCGGTTAAGCAAGGAATCCGGAACCACACCCGTCAACATGGCATAACACATATCAAGTTGTGAGCCTGTGGCATAGATGTGTTCCTGCGGGTTGAAATATGTTTGATGAAGCAGTTTATTCAGGGCTGTTCTGCGTACAGCAAATTGTTGTGCTTCCTCCGGCTTTCCGAGGGTAATTGCTATCTTTTGCAATGCGCTCAAACATTCACTGATAAAACAGTTACTCACCAGATCAATCGACGATTGTGCACCCGAATCAACCCCGCCCGGAGCCAACCAATCGCCCAGATACCAGTCTCGATAGGGAGTATCCGGCCAACGTTTCAGCAATCCGTCTACCGTATATTTATCCACATAGCCCAACCATCGTTTCATATCTTCGTAATATCGTTCGATCAGGCGCGGATCGTTGTAGTTCATATAAGTTCTCCACGGAGCCAGCACAAAAAATCCACACCAGTAAGGGCCTCCTCCCCCAGCACCCGGATTAGGGCCAACGTGCGGAAGACTTCCCCCGTCACGCATTGAATCGTCCCAGGTTTGCAGCCAGTTCGTGAATGTCGGTGACACATCGTACATAGTTTGCAGGGCTTGAGTGGAAGAATTTCCATCGCCTCCGTACCCGGCCCGTTCCAGATGAGGGCAGTCTACCATATAACCGCTGAATGTAAGGCATGTCATTGTATAATGCACCATGTCATGTATTGCATTCAAATCCGCGTCCGAACATTCGAATGTAGCTGCCGGCCGGTAATCACCGTATATCTGGTAAGCCTTTATTTGCGCGGCTTCAGGTTTCTGCGGAAGATTCGTAATTTTGATATACCGAAAAGCATGATGATTGAACTTATTACAAAACACATCACCGGGTTTACCTGACGCTATGTACAGGTCCTTTTCTCCCTGCTCTTTGAAGTCAGGGTCTTTTTGCAAGTCATCCGTATAGGCCACTATAATTTCCTGTCCGGCAGGAAGCTGAGGAATCTGTAATTCGAACCATCCCGTCAGAACTTTACCCATATCAACCAGCCAAGCGCCTTCTTCTAAGATTTTGATACTTTGAGGTATCAGGGTTTTCTGTATCACATTCGGTTCACACATCTGTGGAGATACTTTATGCTTGGATACGGAAACTGCCATTACAGGATGCCAATTCAACTTATTAAGTTCAGATGCGGACAAACCGGTAGGCAGTATTCTGTGGTCTATTCTTTCACCTCCAAATTGAAGCGCCTGCCAGGTTCCGGTATCGGAATATCCGCTTTCACGACCTTTCCATGTAGTGTCGGTGGTAAGAACACATGTCCATCCTTTGCTTTGCAGGACATCCATTTCGGCTTTTACCAGAGGTCCGTCATATTCGGTTCCGAAAGTGGTTTTTTTATACCATCCCTGCCCCAGCCAGATTACCAGTTCGTTCTCTCCTGTATGCAGGTAAGACGTCACATCGTATGTAACGATCAGAGAGCGTACGCCCAATTGCGATACAGCCGGAGCCAGCACATTTTCACCTACTTTCGTGCCATTCAAATAGATCTCATGATAACCCAACGAATTTACATGCAAAAAAGTAGTTCCCAACTGATCCAGCGTGAATGTTTTCCTTAATAACGGTGAACGGAGATCCCCGTTACCAGCAGAAAGTCCTATATAATTTCCTTGTAGTTTATCATTTTCCAACACACCAATAGCAAATCGTTGTACGGAACTCCAGGGAGATCCCTTTCCCTTATCCGACCAGATCCGAACCCGCCAATAACACAACATGCGTGATTTCAGATCCTGTCCTTTGTATGGGAGCATAACAGAAATAGGAGACTGTACCTTACCTGAATTCCATAAATCGGCTTTATTTGCTGTCAACATTCCTTCTTCCGAGGCTACTTGAATTTCATAATACTGTTGTTCCATTGGAGTCTCACATTGTATCTTCCAGCTAAAATGAGGCAATGTATTATCAATAGCACACGGGTTGACCAGATTTTCGCATCGTAAGTCTGTAAGGGTAATGGAAGAAGCTGTTATCAGATGGGTATTTATCAAACAGCAGATTATAGCAAAGAAAAGATTTTTCATATAATGACGATTTATCAAACAATAGATATTATTTTAAATAGTTTATCATTGTATTCGATCAGGATAAAACTGTTTTCAACTTCGATTTCAGCTTCCTGAGTGCAATAGACATTTGATTTTCGACAGTATTGACTGATATCCCGAGACGTTCGGATATCTCTTTATATTTCAGTCCTTCGAAACGGCTTAATATAAAAATTTCATTACATTTCTCAGGTAGACTATTGATAGCAGCCATAATCTGATTTTCCAGATTCTCCATCGAAACAATGTCTGCATTTAATCTGTCAAGGGACTGCTGTTTTAGCCCAAATTCAAAATCATCCTGCATCGTAGCCGCATATTTTTCTTCCGACAGCTTATGTTTTAAATGGTCCAGACACCTGTTTTTCACTAATCTGAAAATATAAGCATTCATATTCTCAACATGATCCAACGAGTCTTGCCTCTCCCAAAGATCCATGAATACATCCTGAGTTATATTTTCGGCATCCTCTTTTAGAACAACGAATTCTGTGGCAAACCTAACTAATTTTGGATAGTAGGTAAAGTAAGTCTCTCTAAAATTCATAATATATATTTGATTAAGGGTTTAGAGCTTACCCGGCTTACCGGAAAACTCCTAAATGCAAATATATAAGTACAAAGAGCCTATTACTTATTTATAGTAAGCTTTTTAGTAAACTTTTTCAGGACCACAAAACAAATAACACACTATATATCAATAAATTAAAAAGATAACAAAAAATTATTTTGGTAAATAGTATTGAATTATTTTTTTAAGAAATCGAGCCTATTTTTTTGACTTCTTCCTCAAAAAGATCACTTCCTGAAAGGGATTTTCCCTTTACTTTACTTTTATAATTATAAATGGTCTGCATCGAGTAGCGCAAAAAAACCGCAATCTGGCTGACATCGGTTATTCCCAACCGGATCAATGCAAAAATACGAAGTTCCGTATTGAGCTGGTCATTTCTAATTTTATATTGTTCTTCCGGTTTCAACAAAGAATTGAATTCATCCACAAAATTCGGATACAGTTTCAGGAAAGCATGGTCAAAATTGTCATATAATTCTTCCTCTTCTTTCTCCAATGCATGGGAAGTGGATTTATACAAGTCATCAATCTGACCGGTTTTGATTTTACGGTTCACATTCTTCCTGTATTCATCCAGTTTATTAATATAAACGGCACATT
Organism: Bacteroidales bacterium; assembly: GCA_031552335.1. Lineage (GTDB taxonomy): Bacteria > Bacteroidota > Bacteroidia > Bacteroidales > Azobacteroidaceae > JAISFI01. The sequence continues at coordinate 36,127 of JAVBMQ010000115.1, forward strand.
GGTTCATAAAATAGCCAATGTATTTTTCTTTAACCAGATTGGCTTCATCCAGTTTTTTATTCAGGACAATCAGTTTCCCATTCACATCCCGGAGGTCTTTCCTGGCTTTAGATACAACTTTCATCTGCCGGTAGTAAAAATACAGAATAATGGCTAATGTTATGACAAACAAACTGGTCAGTATGGCATATAATCGTAGATTCTGTTTTTGTTGTTCTATCTTATATAGATAAGTCTCTTCAATGATAGGCTGAATCCGGGCAATAACCGCATTCCTGAACCGGGCATTGTAGAATATGGCATCATCCAATGCTATCTTCATATAATTGTATGCCCGGTCTACATCACCGTCTTCATACAATTTGATCGCTAAAGACAAGAGGGATTCATTTTCTTTTACCGCTAACTGT
>JAVBMQ010000027.1:0-54998 GCA_031552335.1 Bacteroidales bacterium
ACGGAATACACATCTCCCGATTTGATCAATTTCTCAAATGCAGGTAAATAGGTATCCCGCAGATCATATAAATCAGGACGGGAATCAAAAATATGACGATCATACTCCGGTCCGCTGTGAACAGCATAATGTTTAGCAGTAGCGATTGTTTTGAAATATTTGTTATTGTTTCCTTGCAATCCTTTGACAAAAGCGACGCCCATTTCTCCCGTAAGGAAAGGATCTTCTCCATAGGTCTCCTGCCCGCGTCCCCAACGGGGATCTCTGAAAATATTGATATTGGGCGTCCAGAATGTCAACCCATGATATTGCGGAATCACCTTACTATTCAGGGATACAGCATGGTGATATTTAGCCCGCGCTTCATCAGAAATAATCTCTGCTGTTTTATACATAGCATCTTTGTCGAAAGTAGCCGCTAGCCCGATAGCCTGAGGAAATACGGTTGCCTGACCGGCACGGGCAACTCCGTGCAAACATTCGTTCCACCAATCATACGCAGGTATACCCAACCGGTCAATTGCCGGGGCACTGTTCATCATCTGAGCTATTTTTTCTTCAAGAGTCATTCTTCCTACAAGATCATTTACCCGTTCATTGATCGGTAAATTTGTGTTTTGATAGGGATAAGACTGGCTAAAAACTGTTATTGAAAACAGATTCAACAAAAAGCAATGTAATAAAATCTTCTTCATAATATTTGAAATTACTTTTATTAAAGTTAAGAGTTGAGAATTAAGAGTTAAAAGTTAGCTTACATACATAACTCTTAACTCTTAATTCTTGGCTATCATTTTATCTCATTATACGGACGATTTTCAACTGCAGCTCCGAATGCTTTGTTAGGTTTATTTCCCATCACAAATTTCAGATTGCCGCCATTTACAATATCATTGTATGTAATATAAGCATTTGAATAAGACACACCATTCAACCATACGGATTGTATGTAAATATTTTCCTTACTGTTATTCTCGCTTTCGATTACAAAACGCTTCCCGTTGGGCATGTTGAGAGTAACCTTTTCAAACAGAGGACTGCCGAAACTGTAAACGCCACAGGCAGGATTTACCTGATAAAATCCCAATGCAGAAAGGATATGCCATGATGACATTTGTCCACAGTCTTCATTCCCAATGATCCCGTCAATGCCATCCATATAAAAATGATCCTGGATATACCGTACTTTTTCAGCCGTTTTCCACTGTTGGCCGGCATAGGGATATAAATAGGCTACATGATGACTGGGCTCATTACCATGCGCATATTGTCCGATCAATCCCGAGATATCTGCAGAGGCATGCGGTCCCATATCTCCGGTTACGGTAAAAAGTGAATCCAGTTTTTCTACAAAAGCATTGTCTCCTCCCATGAAATCGATCAATCCGTAAGGATCCTGGGGAACAAAAAAAGTATATTGCCAACCGGTTCCTTCTGCAAAATAGCCTACGCCTCCATGTACCGACTGGAATGGATCATAAGGAGTGAGCCAACTGCCATCAGCCAGTTTCGGACGTACAAAGTGGATCGCAGGATCCATATAATGGCGATAATACTTACTGCGTTTATCGAATGTGGCCGTCTCTTCCTGTTTACCCATTTTTTTTGACATAGCCGCAATTCCCCAATCGCCCACTGCATATTCCATGGCAATGGATGTTGCTTCGAATACTTTATCACAGGGAATGTATTCATTGTCAATCACCCATGGTACGGCATTTTGCTCCCGGTTTGTTGCGGACTTCACAACCGCATTGAATGCCCGGTCGGCGTCAAATCCTTTCAAGCCTTTCAGGTAAGCATCGCAGACAACAGGAATGGCGCTATAACCCGGCATCTGGTTTGTTTCTCCGCCGATAAGCGGCCAGATGGGGAGTTTGCCCTGTTGGTCGAAGATACCCAGCATGGAATTGACCATATCGCCTACCCGGTCACTCTGGATGATGGTAAACCAAGGATGTAAAGCCCGGTAAGTATCCCAGAGAGAGAAGGTGGAATAGTTGACTCCATCTGTTTTATATACCTTATGGTCGTGTCCGCGGAATTCTCCGTTCACATCACAATAAGTAGTGGGTGCTATCATTGAATGATACATGGCCGTATAGAATATTTTCTTTGCTCTTTCATCTTTGTCCTGCACTTCTACACGAGACAATTCATCATTCCATGCTTTTCGTGCCTTTTTTCGTACCTTGTCCAGATTCCAATGAGGCATTTCGGTATCAATGTTTTCTAGGGCATTTTTACTGCTGACAGAAGATATGGATACTTTCAGGTTCAATTTGTCAAGCGATTTACCGAAGGTCATAACACCTTTTACCCCCGGACTTTCAAGAGAATCTTTACCCGCAGGTTCGTCATCATTGAAAACAAACAGATCTTTGATGGGTGTATCGCTTTTAATGGCAAAATAAACGCGATGTTCCGGAGCCCAGCCATGCACTACACGATGTCCGGTAATAGTATATTCGTCTTCTAGTCGTATGGAACTTTCAACCGAAGGAAAGCCATTGCCTTCCTTCAGGTTAATCAATACCCGGTCTTCTTCTCCTTTCGGAAAATGATACCGGTGAATGGCGACTCTCCTGGTAGCTGATAGTTCTACTTTCACCCCATTATCCATTAATAATGAATAATAATCGGGTGAGACACATTCATTCTGATGGTTGTAGTAGGATGCACAACTACCGGAGATATCGTTTTGTTCCCCTCTTTTTGTACGGATTTCTCCGGTATACGGCATCAGTTGCAAATCTCCAAGATCCGTGCACCCGGTACCACTGAGGTGGGTATGTGAAAATCCGATAACAATACTGTCGGAGTAATGATATCCCGAACACCAGTCCCATCCTTTGAAAATATTTTGAGGACCAACCTGGACTGTGCTAAAAGGAAGGCTTACCCCAACAAATACATGCCCATGTCCTCCGGAGCCGATATACGGATCAACATATTTGAGATAATCTTCCTGTGAAGAACTACAAGAGGAGTTACATATAGCTGTAACAATAAAACATACAATGATTGTTGATATCTGTTTCATTACTTTCCTCCTTTAACTTTTATCCTCATGATATTGAATGACCAGGGTTCAAATGTATAACTAAATGAAGATTTGAATTTATCATAAGTCTTTTCTACCGGAATTACTTTATCGGGATGATCGAGATCATTCTCATCCAGTTCGGAAACTGATGAAAGAGTAATGATTTTTCCGGAAGATTCAACTTGTACATTCTTCAAATCTATTGTTGTTTTGAAAGGAACACTTTCCGCATTTATAACTTTAACGATGATTTCATTGGTAGTTGTATCAAATCCGGCAATTGAATACCGTTGTTCACGGATTACCGGCATTTCCAGCATTTTTTGTCCGTCACAATAGTAGGTAAACATTGAGTCGGCTAATACAACCTGGAAATCATACCAACGGCCCTCTTCTATATGTTGAGCCACTTCTCCCGTCATTTGAGACAATCCGCCATTATTCATTTTTTCGAAAGCGGTTTTTCGATTGCCCCATCCACCGATATTGAGGGTATATCCATCTTCATTTTCTACTCCGAAATACAAGAAGAAACCTTCGTTACCACTTATTTTCCTGGCTTTGAATTCTATAGTACATTGATTAAACTTCGTTTTATCCCAGGTCGTCCATCTTTGGCTTCCGGTTCCGGTCTGGATGTACATTCCATCTTTAGAAGACCATTCTCCTGCTTTAGGAGTCCATTCCAAATCTGTTTTTGTTAAATCAACCGTTGTAATGATTCCGTCGGATGAGGTAATCTTCAGGTCTTTGAATTCCGCCTGGGTTTCCCAGGTTCCCAATCCGATTTTCCCATTTACTTTTACCGGCATGCGGGGTTGTGTGATGGTAGTATTCAAATTGTAGGAAGGTCTGTTGTCGGCATACATTTTCTGTACATGGTAAGAAGAGCGTCCCATTACACGGTAAGAATCAAGCCAGATCAGGTTGACCGGCCACACACGGTCATTTACATTCTCAAGCAGGGGAGCGTACGAAGCCATTTTTACCAGGTCAGAGTTTCGTTCCATTCCTGTCAGAAAAGCAGCTTCTCCCAGTGCTCCCAGCAGATTACCACCGCCTACGCCAATATTACAGGCATATTCACCTACATATATTTTATAGTCACCCCGGGGTTGTTCGTCAAACAGTTTGTCATTCATAAAAAACATATCAGGAGCTACATACCAATGCGGGTCAATCATATCAACCTTCTCATGCTCCTTCTGTCCTCCCAATCCAAGGGTGGAAATCAGTGTCAAATCAGGATATTTAGCTTTAATAGCTTTGTAAAACTTATCATATCTTTTGGCATAGACGCCTCCCCAATTTTCATTTCCAATTTCCACATATTTAAGTGGAAAAGGTTGAGAATGTCCGTTTTCTACCCGTTTTTTACCCCATTCGGTAGTTTCGTCTCCCAATGCATATTCAATCGCATCAAGCGCTTCATCAATGAAATGCTGTAAATCTTTTTCAGAACAAGCATCTCCAACCCGGCCCTGACAACCGATTCCTGCATTACAAACAAACATACCATCAGCATGGATATCTTCACAATATTGGAGGAATTCGTGATATCCAAATCCCATGGTGCTGCGATATCCCCAGGTGTCATACATTCCCGGACGGGTCATCGGGTCTCCGATAGTTTGTTTCCATTGTATCCTGTTGCTTAAAGAAATACCTTCCACAATACAACCTCCCGGCCAACGGATGAATGCGGGTTTCATGTCCTGTAATACTTTTGCTACATCATTTCGAAGTCCGTTGGGACGATTCATAAACGTATTTTCGGGGAAAAGAGAAACATAATCCATCCATACATGTCCTGCACCTTCGAAGGTAAACATCAGTTTTCCTTGATGGGAAGAATCTTTCGGTTGAATAGTCATTTTATATTCATTCCAGCCGGGATCTCCCTTTAAAGTGAGTTGATCTTCCGATAGAATCTTTCCTTCCGGAGAAACAAGGCTGACCGTAAGCTTGCCAGCATATTGACCATCCTTACGGGCATAAAAGCGAAGCAAATAATTTTCTCCATTTACGATATTCATTCCCCAGAATCCGCTGTTGGATAATGTTACCCGGCTGTCTGTCCCAGGCAGGTTTACGGATAGAGACGTCGGTGTAGCCGGATGCAAGGGCTGCTGACGCGTAAGTTCCATGCTTGCACCTGTTCCCTGTACCTGTTTCAGTTCCCAGGCAGGAATTTCCTCAGTCGGCCAACGGTAATGATGCCGGCCGGCCGGTTTTTGTCCGGTAAGATGGTTATGTACTTCCGGCGGAAAAAGCAAATTGCCCTCTACCCTATATCCTTCAGGGATAGAAGTGTCTTCAAAACCTCTGTTCTGTACCAGTTCGGCATACAAACCACCATCTCCCGAGTGGTTGATTTCTTCGAAAAATATACCATACATACTTGTCGGTATATCTGCACCTTTGGCATTAAAATCTACGGTTATTGTACCATCAGGTTTTTCCGTCGAGCATGCACTCATTAACAATGCCAGCAAAGGCAAGCATTTCATTTTTTTTCGCATCATAATTTATTGATATTATTCATTAAAGGTTTTACTTTTATTTTTTAAGTTTTAATCTTAATACAGTCATTGTTGCGGGAAAAGTGAAACATAATCTACGCCTACATCACCGGATGAGTTGAATTTCAAGGCAAATTTCCCATCATTTATCGTTTGATCCGGAACAAGGGTACAGGAATATTTATTCCATTTCCAATCAGATTTGACTGTGAATTTTTTCGAAGCCAGTATTTTATTGTCTTTGGTAAGTATTTCGGCTACAACATCTCCTTTATAACTGTTGTTATCCTGTAAATAAAACACAAGATCGTATTTCTTACCCGATTGAACAGCAAGTTCGTAAAACCCGCTATTGACTAATCGCAATTCTCCGGGATTTGTAATATGGAGGCACATGGATTTGGAGTCTTCAGTTTCCTGGGGTTGAATGTCTCCGATTGTAGCAGTATAATGTACACCGGAAGCCGCTTCAATCGTCCATCCCGGATGTTTATCTTCAATATCCCAGGGATTATTCTCCTGATCGAATGCTTTCCCTTCGGTTATGGTGATTCCGGAAATGACACCTACTAAAAATAATCTCAATAAATTTTGTTGTTTCATGCGCGTTTGATTTTCAGATTAATTTTTCACAAAAATACTCGCAGCGCGTAAACAGATCATTAATATATCATTAATAAAATGGAAGCCGGTTTAAAATCCTGATATAATTCAGACTATCCTACAATATCCTGGAATGGTTTAGGATACTCAGATCCTAACAGTGTTTGGTATTCGGAACAGTAATTATCATAAGTAGTCTTTGCTAAACCTTTCTTCCCATTAAAATACAGAGCTTTGCATTTTAACATCAAGGCATATTCATCTGTATTGTCATGTATAAAAATGATATCAGCAATGCGGATGATGAGCTTGTAATTTTCCTGAATCTCAGGCGTCTTTGAAAGATCCATTAATATATTTAAAAGTTCTGCCGTAAATTCCGACTTGAAAGGATCGCTCCAGTCTTCCTGCACATAAGGCAATAATTGTCCGCGTGCTGCCAGACTGAGAAACTCATTGAATGCTGTAATATTGAGGGTACTTTCACTCTTGATCAGGCCCATGAGTTCATGGATACGTATATAGTCACAGAAAAAAGACTCATTTGTTTTGATTGACCAGTATTTGTTATCACTGTCTAACTCAATCCCTTCCAGTTCTTCTAAAGTGATCTTTAATTTACGGATATTAACACGCCGGTTGTTTTGTGAACTTTCTTCCGATTTATCCGGCCACAATAAATCTTTGAATATTACATTGGAAGCTCCTTTTTTATTCTTAACGGAATAAAGAATGATAAGGATAAGTATATGTTTGATAGTTGGAGTAAAAGAGCCTGTAATATCAATCCCGTTTTTGTCAATCACCTGAAATCCTCCCAGAAAGTTGATAGTGGAGGGTTTTGAAAAATTCAGTAGATTTTCTTCCGGAATGGACAAATTGGTAATGGATGTAATTGCTGTGCCAACTGGTGGGGTTGAAAATAAAACCTTTCTTTTTTGCTTCCTTTTGTTGAATTTTATTAACAAAACAAAAGCAATGGCAAAGACTATAACCAATATGGAAAATAAAATAAGTCTGGTTTTGTATTGAAGCATAAACGGTACAGACTGGTTTACCGCTTGTATATTCAATGGTGGGTATGCAAGTGAATATACATTGATTATTGCTTGCTTCTGAGAATCAATATATTTTGTTACTGCATACAACATATTAGCTTCTTCGTCACGGTATAATGTACAAAAAGAAGTTACATCATAAAATAAAAACGGGATGGTATCAGCCAGTACTTCACTTTTTCCGTCAGTCAGGTCAAATGATTTCAGTACAATGTAACTATTTGAACGGTCATTTGGATAACAAAGGGCAAAAAAACGATTCAACTCGGAATCCACAATAATAGCATTGCTCACGACAAAATCTTCGGTTGGCTTGGGAAGCGTCCAGATTTTATTTACGTTGAAATCTTTTATATCAATGGAATAAAGATCATAGTAATTGATTATACCCATTTCTTGTTTTCCACTTGGAGTTCCACAGCCTCCGAATACAAGTAGGGTGTCTTTTGATTTGAATCCCATTCCACTCAGATACCTTGCCGGGATATGTGGTGTATAACTTATTTTTTCCCAGTCAACATCATCATTCTTCTTCTTCTTTAATATATCATCCTTATAGGTATAATCTCCATATCCGCCGTAAGTATAGAGAGAAGAATCAACAGGAGATATGAAGGCATTATGCTGGGAATGAGTCGGATTTTTTATCTGTTCATCGGAATGGCTCCAGCAGTTTTTTTCAAAATCATAATATATAATATGTGGCTTATAGAAATCATAAGCCCAGATCTGGTGATAAAAAGGATTGTAAATGATTTGATTGGACACTTCATAAAAGACATTTCCGGAAAGTGGAAGTATGGAATCTGTTTTGTTTTCTCTCAGATTATATTTCAAAAGATATTTTATGTCTGCAATATATAAGGCGCCATTTTTCTCATCGTATGTCACTTGTGCATAATCAGAAGTTTGAAAACCAGCTTTTTTCACCCATTTAATGTGGCGATCGATTTCCCAGATGGGATTTTTGACGAACGCAATTCTATTTGAGATGGAATCGTATACTTCATTGAAATGATGTTCACGTAAAGGCCAGTATGCTTTTTCTTTTTCCTGGTGATTTTTGAGGCGGATATTCCGGATAGACATAGGAGGGACATCAGCAGAAATAAAATCTTTATAATAACAGGAACCGAATACAATCCTGAAATTTGTCAAATCATCCTGTTTTATTTTTTCTTTTAATATACTACCATTAAAAGCAATTGAAATTTCTTTCTTTGAAGGAGTATATTGAAACTTGACAGGAACCCAACTTTCCATTTGATAGCGATACAGATCATTTTGATCAAAAGGGAGAAAAATATCACTCCCTTCTACCAGGGACAGGGATCGTTGTTGTTCATTAAAATTAGAGATAAGGTCAAAACATGTAGAATCATTGGAGATAATCCGGAAAATATATCCGTAATTATGGAACTCTTCCCGTAACCTGATATCAAAGGAAAGAGAAAATCCATCACCAAAATTGAACTTTTTTTCAGGTGTTAAATCGAGGGAAGTTCGATTCTCTTTAATGTAATCATGTGATTTGAAATATAATCCGGAAGAAATAGCCTCAACTTCAATCAAACAAAACAAAAAAAGAAGTCCTAATAAATACTTCATGTTTAATATTCTATTAGAAATTTCCACAAATATATGAATATTCAAGGCTAAATATAACTTTAAATGGTTTTTTTTCTTTTGAAAATTAATTTTTTTGTTTTTCTTTTTTTTATTTCTGCTTATTAATGAAAGATTAATGAATTGTTAATGCCAGGCCAGTAATTTTGGGTCACATATTGAAGTTACGAAGTCTCCATGACTTCTTATTATGTTTAATTCTAATAATATTATTGTATGAAAAAGAAAGTTTACTTTAGAAATTTTGTTATGGCTACATTTTGTACCATGTTACCTATGAGTAGTTTGTTCGCCGAAAGTCCTTTTGCGGGAGGTGATGGTACAGACGCAGATCCTTATCTGATTGAAACACCCCAACAATTTAATGAAATAAGGAATTATTTGGATAAAGCGTTTAAATTAACATCTGATTTAGATTTTAAAGATTTTACAGGTTGGGCTCCGATTGGATCTTTTGGAGGTATTCGCTTTTCCGGTAAATTAGATGGAAACAAACACGTTATCAAAAATCTAACAGCAGAAGGAGATGGTGAAATGGGATTGTTTGGAACAACCGAAGGTGGATTAATCTCTCAACTGATTATTCAGGATTGTGTTTTTAAAGGAGGAACACATGTTGGTGCATTGGCAGGTTGTCTTTACAAGATTGCAGTAGATCAGGTTGCAGTAATTAATGTGGAGGTAGTCGGTAAATCCGGTAATTTTCATGGAGGTCTTGCCGGTCAGGTTCATGATTTCGTTTCTTTGACGAATAGCTACGTCACAGGACATGTTTCCGGAATGGCAGGAACGGGTGGTATCAGTGGATATATGGAGCATGGAAGTCTTGTTAAAAATTGTTATATTTCAGCAATTATAACAGGTGCAGAAAGAGCTTCTGCCGGAATTGTTGGAGGTGTAGTGCCTGATTGTTCGATAGAAGGCTGTGTGGTTATAAGTCCGGAAATCAATGTAGCTTCTCCCGTCGAAGGAAGAGATGCTTCCATCCGGATTGTGGAAGAAGTACAGGGAGGGACTCCATTTAGCAACAACTATGTTTATGCTGAAACTGTATGTGCCGGAAAAACATACCCTGACGAAACGGATGCAAATTCTCAACTGGGAGCAAGTGTAAGCATGGAACAACTTACATCTGCTGAATTTTATACAGAAGGACCGGGTTTCTATATTTCAGAATCAAATCCTGATATTCCGTTCTATCTGCAAATATGGAAAATCGATTCCAACATTTCTCCATATCCTGTTTTTGTATGGCAAAAATCTTCTGATAATAATATCAACGATGCTGTTGTTGAAGAATCAGAATATAATGTTTTGCCTTCGGCTGATGGAATTACTATCTCCGGACTGAAGGGAGGAGAAAATATTTCTGTATATTCAATAACCGGAGTAAATGCAGGAACTGCTGTTGCACTAGGAGATCAGGCATTCATCTCTTTGAAGGCGAAAGGTATCTATGTTGTATCTGTTAATGGAGTTGTAAAAAAAGTTGTTAAATAAATTTGAAATTTAGGTTTCTGGTGAACGGTATCTGGTAAAGATACTGTTCACCTCTTTGTTAAGTAAATAAATAGGAATGAGAAAAATAGTAATAATACTGGGAATATTAAGCTTGTTTACAAATGCGAACCATGCAGAATCTGTGCAAGATGAGATGAAAATTCCGATGAATCCCGAGAATGTTTCTTTCTTGTATAACCCCGGTTCCAAAGCCCTTGTTAACCAGAATGGCATCCAGGGGGCATCCGATAACCTGACTATTGATTTGGGAGAAATAGATTTTGGAACTGGAGGTTATGACCAGATTGCAGTAACAATGTCTACTTATGGGAAAGACTTACTTGCTGAGTCTTCTTTTGAGTTTTATATGGATGATGACCTGAAACAGCCGGATACGGATTTGGAAATTCCATTGAATGTTCCGGTATTACCTTATGAAAGCACGCAAAAACCACAATCCGGATTATATTTCAAAAACCTGTACTATGAGCACAATATCATTGCTTTTGATGTCCGCTACGATGACAATGTTTCCAAAATGGCCAGCGCTGTGATGCAGGGAGTCCTGAACCAGGAATATGGAAGAATTTATCTTTTTTCAGACAATCATTATGTGGATCAATTGAAAGATACCAAACGTATTTATGTCACAGAACCTGCTTATAATCATGCAAAATATGCCGGATTTGGGGCACTTGTGAAGAAATATGGAAACGAATTCACTAAATTAGTCGTCTGGGATGAAGGAAAAGAATGGACATGGCCTATAGCCCAAATGATTTGTGCCCAGGAAAAGGGAATTCCGGTAACGGAAGGAATGAAAAATTTTATCGTGGATCAATTCAAATGGAATAAAGAAATCAAAGATATCCGGAATAACTGGAAAGATAAATATGAAGCATATGATTGGGCTTTAGATAATTTAGCTTCCGGATGTCACAAAACATTGAGTTTTTCCGCCGGATTACGGGAAGATTATAAAGGTAATCCCTGGAGAATATATGATTATGCCGCAGCTTCCAAAGGTTTTGTTTTCTGGCTCGACCATACGGAACCGAAAGATATGGAAATGATTGGAAAGATTTTTACAAAAATGAATTATCAGCCGGGTTCTTCAACGATGGGATATGGTTTCGGAAAAGATGGAGACGGACTTAACGCTGTTATCAATAAATACAATGCCGGATTTATGGTGAGCGATTATTATGCCAACGGGAGTTTCTGGTGTTCTTATCCTTCCAAGGCTTTCCAGCAAAGAAAAGGGCAGGCTATCGAAGCCATCCCTGGGAAAGTATATGTAAGTGTCATCTGGAGCGATGGAGACAATATTCAGTTTGATGCTAATATGTTATATTATATGATCAAAAATGCACCGGGACGGGGTAAGGTTCCGGTTGGTATTACTATGGCTTCGGTTATGCAGGAAATGAATCCTTTTTTGCTTGAGTTTTTTTATAAAAATCTGACTCCAAACGAAGAATTGGTTGCCGGTCCTTCGGGTTTCCAGTTTATATACGGAGATTCTTATAATGAAAAAGGGTATGATACCTGGTTGCAGATGAACAACAAATGGATGGAGACGGCTGGATTCCATACTGCTTGTTTCTGGAATACCACAGATCAGGTGAGGTTTGAGAAATATATGGCTACTTGTGGCCTTCAGGGAATTTTTGACGGTTGGAGCCGTTCTAATAATAAATACTATGGCGGGGTGGTTGCTGTAAACCAGGGTGAACATTGTCCGAAAGAGGGAGATGTATACAATGCCCTGAAAAAGCAGACACCCCGGCGCGATAAACCGGTCTTCGTAAATGCATATCCTACCACAGCTGCCTATGGAGGAATTGATGGTTATGAACGACTTGTCCGGGAATTGGAGCGATTAGAAGCCGATTGTCCGAATACTTATGTATATTTGTTGCCGATGGATTTATGTGCAACATTGGTGCAATTCATTCAAAAAAATGGCGGGAAGTATTGAACTATTTCGTTAAGCAATAGACGGAAGCCAAATTTATTGAATCATACGGGATGAAAAAAACAACGATTATTTTTGTTTTATTGTTTACCTTTTCAGTTTTCGTTTACTCGAAAGATCTGGAATTCCCTATGGGCTATCTTTCCGGAAGTATTATGAATCCAAGTATAAGGATAGAAAACAAAGGGATTGATGGAAAAACCGGATATGATAAAACCCTAAAGATGATTACCGGTAACAGCGATGGTACTTGTATTGCCATACAGGGGATTAACTTTGGTAAAGAATACTACGGAACATATAAATCTGTGCTTATCGAATATATCGCGGAAGAAGGAAGTACAAGCGGAAGTATTGATTTCAGCATTGATCATTCGGCTTATGTCATTGCATCGGTTCCGCTTACAGCACAGCCCGGAGGGGATGAATTACAAACTGCGGAGATGGTATTCAATGTGAATCTGACAGGTAGCCATAAATTATATGTAAGATGGAATCATAGCAAGGCATTTCTGAAAACGATTGTCCTGAAGGAAAATACTCCGCTTGCAGTAGTGAAGCCTGTCCGCACAACTTCTTTATTCGAGCAGACTGCTTCTTCTGCAGATTTGCCGAAGATAACCGGAAAACACAGGCTTTTGATGGTTTGGAAAAAGCAAACGGCCAATGTGTCGGCTGTTTCCCTGAGATCAACAAAGACCAACTTGCAAAATCAACTTGCCTCAACAGACAATATTTGGATGGAAACATCTCCGGATGGTGTTTTTATCCGCTCGGGAGAACCTTTATCTCATCTGAGCATATATTCTGTCACGGGCATTTTATATTATCAGCGCTCAATGGAAGAATCTCAGATATATGTACCATTGGAAAAAGGAATATATCTGGCATCGGCGAAGATTTCTTCCGGACAGTTGATCCGGGAAAAAATAGTGATTTTTTAATTTACTTATTTATAGGAACATGAAGCAAATACAACTAATTCTGTTATCTCTCTGCTTGCTTTTTTGTGTGAGCGGAAAATCACAAACACAATCTTATCTGCGGGCGCCCGCCTATCCGTTAGTTACTATTGATCCTTATACCAGTTGCTGGTCTTTTGGAGACAAACTGTATGAGGATGATACCCGTCACTGGACCGGAGAAAAGCATCCTTTACTTGGCGCCATTCGGGTAGATGGAGAAATATACCGCTTTATGGGAACAGAAACAGCACCTACTGTGCCAATTTTGAATACGGTACATGAAAGTCCCTGGGAAGCAAGGTATACTCATGAAGCTCCCCTTTACAACTGGTTCCGGAATGATTTTAATGACAGTTCCTGGAAACTGGGGAAAGGCGCTTTCGGCACACCCGATATGCCTAACATGGTTACCCGTTGGGAAAAAGGAGATATTTGGGTACGCCGCCATTTCACCCTGACTGAAAAAGACCTGGAAAATGACAGGTTATTTCTGGTCTATTCCCATGATGATGTTTTTGAACTTTATATTAACGGCGAACAAGTGGTAAATACCGGATATGCATGGAAAAATGATGTGATTGTTCCTATTCCGGCTTCCATTAAAAAGAACCTGAAGAAAGGGGAAAATATCATTGCTGCTCATTGTTTTAATACTATGGGAGGAGCATATGTTGATTTCGGATTGATGACAGAAGGTAAAATAGAGTCAAAAATGAGCAGGACTGCCGCCCAGATCGAAGTAAACATGACTCCGACACAGACGAATTATGCATTTTACTGCGGCCCGGTGCGATTGGATCTGACTTTTACAAGTCCTCTGGTAATGGATGACCTGGATTTGCTATCCCGTCCGGTCAATTATATCACTTATCAGGTATCTTCCCTGGATGAAAATGAACATGATGTGCAATTGTATTTCGATGCCACTCCGGAATGGGCTGTCAATGTTCCCGAACAACCTGTACAATCTAATATGTATTCCAAAAATGGTTTGACATTTTTACAAACCGGAACCAAAGAGCAAAAGATCCTGGGATATGCAGGTGATAATGTCCGTATCGATTGGGGATATTTTTACCTGGTGGGAAAACAAAATAAACAGACATCCCTGACTATCGGAGAATCTCAGTCTGTCAGAAATCAATTTGTTGCATCCGGGAAATTACCATCTTATGTATCATCCAATGTATCTTCTGATATGAAGAAAGAAATGCCAGTACTTGCTTATACCGATCATTTGGGAATGGTTGGTTGTAAGAAAGTAAAAGGATATGTCATGCTGGGGTATGACGATATCGAATCTATCCAATATTTCGGAAAAAATCTGAAACCATACTGGAATACAAACGGAAACCAAACTATTGAATCTGTTTTTTCATTGGCTGAAAGAAATTATGACCAGGTAATCAAAACCTGTAATGAATGGGATACCCGTTTGATGGATGATGCCCGTCAGGCCGGCGGACAAAAATATGCTGAGATTTGTGCAGTTTCTTACCGTCAGGCCGTGGCCGCACACAAATTGGTGACAGGTACTAATGGAGAATTATTTTTCTTTTCCAAGGAAAATTTCAGTAACGGATCTATCGGTACTGTGGATATTTCTTTTCCTTCCTGTCCACTATTCTTATTGTATAATAATGACCTGGCTAAAGCCATGATGAATTTTATTTTTGACTATTGCGAATCCGGTAAATGGTCTAAACCGTTTGTTCCGCATGATGTGGGAACTTATCCATTGGCCAACGGACAGACTTATATGGGAGATATGCCGGTAGAAGAAACCGGAAATATGATGCTTATGATTGCTGCTGCAACTATTATGGATGGTAATGCTTCATATGCAGAGAAGCATTGGAAAATGCTGACCAAATGGGCTGATTATTTGGCAAAGAACGGATTGGATCCGGATAATCAGTTGTGTACCGAAGATTTTGCAGGTTATATGCCGCACAATGTGAATCTTTCTGTGAAAGCAATTGTAGCTATCGGCGCTTTCGGAAAAATTGCCGAAATAGCAGGGAAAAAAGATGTTGCTAAAAAATATACGGAAATAGCTAAAAAAATGGCAGCGAAATGTGAACAAATGGCTAATGATGGCGATCATTTCCGTTTAGCATTCGACCAACCCAATACCTGGAGCCAGAAATATAATTTTGTATGGCATAAGATGTTTGGTTTAGATATTTTTTCCAAAAATGTAATACCATCAGAGGTGTCTTATTATATGAAAAAAATAAACGAATATGGATTACCTTTGGACAATCGCTACAGTTGGACCATTGTACCTTCTTATACATGGACAGCAACCATGGCTGATAATCTTTCCGATTTTAATAAACTGATGGATCCGATGTGGAAATATATCAATGAATCTCCGGTTAGAGTACCCTTGGGCGATTGGTATGATACTAAAGACGGACAACAGATTAACTTTCGCGCCCGTTCTATTGTTGGCGGTGTTTTCAGTAAAACATTGAATGATGTAATGCAGGAAAAACTTCGGGTAATTGATGAAAAAACGAGTGGAAATCCGATTCTCCCAGGGTGGTATGCCGACCCGGAGGGTATTGTATATGGTGATGAATGTTGGATTTATCCTACATTATCGGATTGTTACAATAATGGAAAACCGGTTGTTTATCCGGATAAAAAGACTCGTGCTGTTCATCAGATTTACAATGTGCAAACTTATATGGATGCTTTTTCATCCAAAGATCTTGTTAACTGGAAAAAACACCCGAAGGTATTGTCAATTGAAAATATCAAATGGCTTGAATTTGCACTTTGGGCGCCTTCGGTTATCAGCGCCAATGGGAAATATTATCTTTTCTTCGGAGCAAATGATATCCAAAGCAATGATGAATATGGTGGAATAGGAGTAGCTGTTTCGGATAAGCCTTCCGGACCATTTGTGGATGCCATCGGTAAACCGTTGGTCAATAAATTTGTAAATGGGGCACAACCGATCGACCAGTTTGTATTCAGGGATAGTGATGGAGAATATTATATGTATTATGGTGGTTGGCATCATTGTAATATGGTCCGCTTAAGCAAAGATTTGCTGAGTGTGATCCCTTTTGAAGATGGTACCACTTACAAAGAAGTAACTCCTGAAAGTTACGTAGAAGGACCTTTTATGCTCAAACGAAACGGAACATATTATTTTATGTGGTCGGAAGGCAGTTGGGGCGGTCCGGATTATAGTGTAGCTTATGCCATGTCGGATTCTCCGTTCGGCCCTTTCAAACGTATCGGCAAGATTTTACAACAGGATCCGGCAATTGCTACCGGAGCCGGTCATCATTCCGTTATACAAATCCCCGGAAAAGATGAATATTATATCGTTTACCATCGTAAACCCTTGGGAGATACTGATCAGAACCATCGTGAAACATGTATAGATCATTTGTATTTTAATACAGACGGAACAATCAAGCCGGTTAAGATGACGAATGAAGGGGTCACTCCGCGACTGATAAAATAGGCTGCATACATATAAAGACATACATAATGAATTTTAAAAAAGGTATCTTTTTGAGCTTGTTTTTCCTGGTATCTTTCCATTGGATACCAGGCCAGACTACTGCATTGGTAACATTGGATAATGTCACAGACCTTTTTAACAAACAAATATCATTGTTCCCTCAGGAAAAAATATATATGCATACCGATAAGCAATATTATATGTCGGGCGAAACAGTTTGGTTCAGGGCGCATGTGGCAGATGCGCGTTTACACCAGCCGGCATCAGCCAGCCGGTATGTATATGTAGAACTCATAAACCCTTGCGATTCGGTAGTAACCCGTTTGAAAATCAGACCTGAAGATGGTGCCCATCAGGGATATATTACCCTGCCTGAGGATATTCCGGAGGGGAATTATTTCATCCGGGCATATACGCATTTTATGCGTAATGCAGGACCTGAATATTTTTCAAAAAAGAATATTTATATAGGAAGTCCCCATGCTGCTAAGTTGCATATCGGAACTGATTTTTTGTATCGTTCCGACAAAAAAGCAGAGGTTAAACTATTTTTCCGGGATGTTGATACACAAATGGATCAGATTCCTAAAAAAATCACCTATCGCATAGATGACCAAAAGGAGGTCGTTCTGAAAGAACCTGCTGCTGAAGTCCAATTCCAGATTACGCTTCCTGCCTCTCCGGAGCGGCACGTCATGTTGCTTGAAGTAGTGAATGAAAGTTTTTTGTACCGGAAATATATTCCTGTTCCCTCCTCAGAAACTTCTTTTGATGTTGGCTTCTATCCAGAAGGCGGAGATTTACTGGAAGATGTGTCTTGTAAAGTGGCTTTCAAGGCCATGAGGAGTGATGGTAAATCAGAAAATATTACCGGGAAAATAGTAGATCAGTCAGGTACGGAGGTTCTTACTTTTAGTACTGTACATGCCGGTATGGGTAGTTTTACATTAACTCCTGATAAAGGAAAGACTTATGTTGCCGTGTGCGAAAACGGAGAAAAGAAAGAACTTCGCCTGCCACTTCCGGTTGCAAAATCGCAAGCTTATTCCCTCAAAACGCGTTGGTCTAAGAATCAATTATTTGTGGGGGTCAATAAATCGGAAGGGATTCCTCCGGTTCCTTTGTATGTTGTAGGACATGTCCGCGGTTATGTTCAATTTGCAGGTATCTGGGATTTTAATGCTGATTTTATTCAATTTCCGGAGGTGAGTCTTTATCCGGGCGTCATGCATATTTTGCTACTGAATGAGTCGTTACAGGTTGTCAGCGAACGCCTGGTTTTTGTCCAAAACGAAAATATTATACAATCATCGGCGGATTACAGTACGGAAAAGCCGGTATATGCCAACCGGCAATTGATCCGGAACAAAGTAATACTGTCCGACAGTCAGGGAAATCCTTTGTCCGGCAACTTTTCCGTATCGGTTACAGACGACCAATACATAAGTGTAGATACCTGTGAATCTATTTTGACCGATTTGTTACTTTCATCTGACATCAGAGGGTATATTGAAAATCCGGCGTTTTATTTTGGAAAAAATAAAAATGCAAATACTGCGTTGGATTTATTGATGATGACCCAGGGATGGAGGAGATATGATATTTCCAAATTGATGAAGAGCGACTTCTCTAAACCATCCTGGATGCTGGAAATAGGTCCGGAGATTTCAGGGAAAGTAGCTGAAGCACTACTTTTGGGCAAAGCGAAGCCATTACCGGCAACAGAAGTTACGGCAGTCGGGATGAATACAGAATATACCGAAGTTACACAAACAGATTCTTTAGGTAACTTTTATTTCCATCACTGCGAATTTCCTGATTCTGTCAAAATTATGGTACTTGCAACCCCTAAGAAAGGTTTGAAGCGAACAGAATTAACCCTGAATGATGATGGGTATCCGGATGTTGGCAATGATCTGGTGAGTTCATTTGAGTTGAAGCCGGATATATTGGGTAACTATATTCGTCAGGCTGATAAGAAATATCTTACGGAAAACGGGATGCGTATGATTTATCTGGATGAGGTGAATATAAGGGCACAGAGAAAGAAAAAAATGACTTCCGAATATTATACGCATTCTGATTTTTCAATTTCTTCCGAAGATATTTCCAAATTCGGAGGAATGAGTATGAGGAATATTTTGCTGACTTTTCCCGGAGTCCGGATTGAAGGTAATAACATAACACTGCCAGGTGCGGCAGGACCTCCGGCTTTGATGATAAACAACCGGATCACAGAACTGGAAGAATTGGATGCTATCGATCCGGTAATGATAGAACAAATCGATTTGCTGAAAAATGGTGCCAATACAATTATGTTTGGACCCAGGGGATTCAATGGAGTGATTGTTATTTATTTTAAACCCGGGAAATCCGGTAAAGACTTTCCCCCGTCTCATATTCAGATGGTGGCTCCGTTGGGATATCAACCTTTTGCCGAATTTTATTCTCCCAAATATGATACCCCGGAAGCAAAAAACAATCCTGTACCTGATTTAAGGTCAACCATTCACTGGCAGCCTCAGGTAAAGACAGATGAGAAAGGGATTTCATCTTTTGAGTTTTATTCGGCGGATAGTGAAACCCGGTATTCGGTAGTCATTCAGGGTTTAACAACGGATGGCAAAATAATTAATCAGAAAGGAAGTGTTATTGTACAATCCAACTGATTTGAAAATACAGAAAATAAACAAAATAATCATTTAATAATTTTATATACCATGAAGATCAATCATTTTATTTATG
Organism: Bacteroidales bacterium; assembly: GCA_031552335.1. Lineage (GTDB taxonomy): Bacteria > Bacteroidota > Bacteroidia > Bacteroidales > Azobacteroidaceae > JAISFI01. The sequence goes on from JAVBMQ010000027.1 coordinate 19,531, forward strand.
TTGCTATTGTAGCTTTATTCTTCTTATCTTCCTGTAAACAGAAAGAAAAAGAGGTTGTTAAAAATGCCGTTTCATTTCAGGCAGAGGCATTTCCCCTTTCCGATACCCGTTTGCTCGACGGAAGTCCGTTTAAACATGCCATGGATAAAAATGCCCAATGGCTATTAGAACTGGAACCGGATCGTTTTTTGCATCGGTTTCGCACAAACGCGGGACTGGAACCGAAAGGAGAGATATACGGTGGTTGGGAAAGCGATAAAGTCTCCGGGCACACACTTGGTCATTATATGTCGGCCTGTGCAATGATGTATGCCGCTTCCGGCGATAAAAGATTCAAAGAAAAGGTAGATTATATTGTTGAGGAACTGGCTATTTGCCAGGAAGCCAGAAAGACAGGTTATGTGGGAGGTATTCCTGAAGAAGACCGGATCTGGGATGAAGTTTCCAGAGGAGATATCCGCTCTGCCGGATTTGACCTGAATGGAGGATGGGTACCCTGGTATACTCAACACAAAATATGGGCCGGATTAATCGATTCATATTTGTATGCAGATAATGAACAAGCCAAACAGGTGGCTATTAAACTGACTGATTGGGCCGTGAGGATGTTTGGCGGACTGACCGATGATCAATTCCAGCAGATACTTGCCTGTGAATTCGGAGGGATGAATGAGTCTTTAGCCGAAATGTACGCCATTACAGGAAATCAATCTTATCTGGAATTAGCCGAAAAATTCTATCATAAAGCGATTCTGGATCCTTTGAAAGAACAACGGGACGAACTGGCAGGAAAACATTCCAACACTCAGGTGCCTAAAATTATCGGAATTGCTCGTTTGTACGAACTTACCGGCAAAGAAGATTATTATAAAATTGCTACTTTTTATTGGGATCGGATGGTGAATCATCACACGTATGTAAATGGAGGAAACAGTAACCATGAACACCTGGGCGAACCGGATCACCTGAATGACCGCCTGAGTCCGTCAACTTCCGAAACCTGTAATACCTACAATATGCTGAAACTGACAAAGCATTTGTTTTCCTGGGAAACCAAAGCTGCTTATATGGATTATTACGAGCGTGCCTTATACAACCATATTCTGGCATCTCAAAATCCAGATGACGGAATGGTTTGTTATTTTATCCCTCTTCAATCCGGTACACGGAAAGCATTCAGTTCACGTTTCGACTCCTTCTGGTGTTGTGTTGCTTCTGGCATTGAGAACCATGTAAAATATGCCGAAAGTGTATTCTTTAAATCCAATAATGGAGGTTTGATGCTTAATCTTTTCATCCCTTCAAGCTTACATTGGAAAGAGCGGAATATGGATATCCGGATGGAGACTCAATTCCCTGAAAAAGAAGAAATAAAAATCAGTTTTTCTGGGAAGAAACAGACATTTCCCCTATATATCCGTTATCCGAAATGGGCTGTAAAAGGATTGACCGCAACACTTAACGGGAAAGATATCCCTGTAAACGGAATCCCGGGATCTTATTTTTCTATTGAAGAAGAGTGGGGAGACGGAGCCGAACTGATTTTGAAAGTTCCTTGTTCCGTATATACCGAGTCAATGCCTGATAATCCCGATAGGATTGGTATTTTTTATGGTCCGTTGCTTCTTTCCACAGGTTTGGGAAATGAGCCTCTGGAAGAATACAATGTTCCGGTATTTGTTGCTAAAGACCGGAATATAAAAGACCTGATAACTCCTGTCCCAAATGAGCCTCTTACATTTACCGCAGGAGATGCTTCCGTTCCCAAAGATCTGAAATTGACGCCTTTTTATAAGATGTACGGACAAAATCATGCGGTTTATTTTGATGTATTTTCTCCGGAAGAGTGGGCTGCAAAATATCCGAAATATCTGGAAATGATCAAAAAGAAAGAGGAACTGGAAGCGCGCACGGTAGATATTTTGAGGGTGGGAGAGATGCAACCGGAAAGGGATCATAACCTGCAATCGGAAAACTCAAGCGCAGGAGAAGCTGCGGGATATAAATTCCGGCATGCACAAAATGGATGGTTTTCTTTTACTGTTAAAACAGATCCGCAAAAAGCACAACAAATGCAATGTTCTTTCTGGGGAGAAGATAAAGAAAAGAGGAATTTTGATATTTATATCGATGATGTTTTATTCAAATCGGTGTCTTTACAGGGAAAACATGGCCCAAAAGTATATGACGAGATTTATGACATCCCAGCGTTTTTTACAAAAGGGAAAGAACAAATAACTGTGAAATTCCAATCCAAACCGGATAATTATGCCGGTGGTTTGTTTGGCTTTAGAATTTTGTTGAAAAAATAAAAGGCAATAAAGAATTATTCAAAATAATTTATCAATGAAAAGAATATTTAATTTACTGGTTTGCTTACTTGTTCTTTATAATATATCGGCTTTTCCCCAATCCGGAGTGAATAACACGGATGATTGTGAAAAGAAAGATGCCTATTTCTCAAATCCGGTATTCTGGGCGGATGTTCCCGATGTGGACGTGATCCGTGTAGATGATTATTATTATATGATAAGTACGACCATGTACCTGATGCCGGGCGCTCCTATCATGAGATCAAAAGATATGGTGAACTGGGAAACAATTTCTTATCTTTTTGATCGCTTGGATGATAATGATACTTACAACACGAATCAGGCGTATGCAAGGGGGCAGTGGGCTGCCAGTATCCGTTATCATAAAGGTAAGTTTTATGTGATATTTGCTACAGGCAATGGTAACAAGTCATATATATTTTCAGCTACTGATCCTGCCGGAAAATGGGACAAAATAATCATTGATGAATTCATCCATGATAATGGTCTCTTGTTTGATGATAATGGCAAAGTATATATAGTATCCGGAAATTCCCGCATTCGCCTCCGGGAATTAAATCCTGATATGAGTGGCTTTAAGACAAAGGGAATCGACAAAGAAATCATCTCCGGAGTTCCGGAAGGTCTTCTGGAAGGTAGTCATCTGTATAAGATAAACGGGATGTATTATTTGTTAATGATCTGGTGGCCTCATAACGGCGAACGTACACAGGTATGTTTCAGATCAAAAAAAATTGATGGCCCTTATGAAATGGAAGTGATTCTGAGCGACAATATGGGATTTGGAAGAAATGGCGTTGCCCAGGGGGCTATCTGGGATACTCCGCAAGGAGACTGGTATGGAATGTTTTTCCAGGATCACGGTGCCGTAGGTCGTATTCCGTTCTTAATGCCTGTACGCTGGGTTGACGGTTGGCCGATGCTTGGAGATGAAAATGGTAAAGTACCTTTTGTGATGAAGAAACCGGTACAGGTATCTTCTCCCTCTTATCCATTGGTTATCAGCGATGAGTTTGATAATAATTTTTCAAAAAACAAAAATGAATCAAACCTGGCTTTAAACTGGCAGTGGAATCACCATCCGGATAATGAATTCTGGTCGCTTATACAACGTCCGGGATATCTTCGCATAACTACGGGAAAGGTGGTTCCCCATTTTTTTGATGCGAGAAATACACTTACTCAACGTACCGAAGGACCTTATTGTTCTGCTAAAATCTCTATGGATGTGTCTCACATGAAAGACGGAGATTGTGCAGGGTTGTCGGCATTTTGTTATGATTATGGCATGATTGCCGTGAAGAAAGAGGGCGATAAATCTTTTATTGTTGTAATAGACAGAGATAAAGAAACCGCTCGTATTCCTCTTTGCCAAAAGAATGTTTTTTTGAAAATCAATTTTGATTTTATGAAAGATAATGCCCGTTTTCTGTTCAGTCTGGATGGTGAAAGTTGGACTCCTTTGGGAGATGAACTGCACATGGTATATTCAACCATGCATTTCATCGGTTACCGGATCGCTTTACTGAATTATGCGACCAAGGAAGCCGGAGGTTATGTGGATTTTGACTATTTCCGCTACGAAAGAGAATTACCGGTATATTCAATGCCTGAATAAAACATGCAGATAATCATTATAAATAATTAGATATATATGTTTAGAATCATTCTGAAATTTATGGGCGTAGCTGTACTGTTTCTTTATATTACAGGAATGAAAGCTAACGCTCAACAGGCCAGTGTCTCCAGTAAAGCTGATATACAAGCAAAGCCTTTTGATATAAAGAATGTAAAGCTCCGGGACGGGATATATAAGAAAACGCTCGATCTGAACTATCATTATTTGCTTGATTTCAATACCATGCAATTGTTATACAATTTCAGGATGAATGCCGGTCTTCCTAATACCGTAGCTCCCTTAGGAGGTTGGGAAAATCCGGGTTCGGAAGTCAGGGGACATTTTACAGGTCATTTCCTTTCCGCATTGAGTCTGATGTACGCTTCTACCGGAGATGAAAAGTTGAAGCTGAAGGCCGATACGCTCATCGAAGGATTGGCTGAGGTCCAACAGGCTTTGGGAACTTCGGGCTATCTGAGTGCATTTCCGGAATCGTTTATCGATAGGGTTGAGGCTGGCCAACCAGTATGGGCGCCTTATTATACTTTGCATAAAATGTATGCAGGAATGATAGATGCGTACATATATCTCGATAGCAAAAAAGCGCTCGAAGTGGTGAAGAAAATGGGCGATTGGGCCTATGAACGGAATAAAAGACTTACATACGAATGCCGTGAAAAGAACCTGAGTTTTGAACATGGCGGAATGGGTGAATCTTTATGGAACCTGTATGCCATAACTGGTGAGGAAAAATATAAAATGGCTGCCTTGTATTTTCACCAGGATGCTTTTCTCAATCCTTTGAAGAATTATACGGATAAACTTACCGCACTTCATGCCAATACACAATTTCCTAAAGTATTAGCAGCTATGCGGCAGTATGAATTGCTGGGTGATCCGGTGTATAAAAACCTCTGTACCTTTTTCTGGGAAGATGTCACTCATGCCCGCAGTTATTCTACCGGAGGAAACAGCCATTACGAACTGTTTAAAGATCCATGGAAAATGGCTGATATGCTGGGTCCGAATGACCACGAAAACTGCAATACCCACAATATGCTGAAAATTACGGAGCATCTGTTTTGCTGGGAACCTAAAGCCGAATATGCCGATTTTTATGAAAGGGCATTACTGAATGGAATATTAGGTACACAACATCCGGAGGTTGGGGGAACTGCTATGTATTATGTGCCGATGCGTCCGGGTTTGTTCCGTGCTTATTCTGATCCGGATCATTCTTTCTTTTGTTGTAGTGGTACCGGTATTGAATCTTATGCCAAGTTCGGCAATTGTATCTATTTTCATAATGACAATAAATTATGGGTCAATCAATTTATAGCATCTGAGTTGTCATGGAATGAAAAGGGAGTTACAGTCCTTCAGAATACACAGTTCCCTGACGAGGACCATGCGACCTTCACCTTCCAAACCAAAAAACCTGTAGAACTTGACATTTGTTTACGCGTCCCTTATTGGGCGAAAGAAGGATGCATCCTCAAACTAAATGGGAAAACACTTGAAACAAGCGCTTCACCATCCAGTTATATTTCCATTAAACGGGTATGGAAAACGGGTGATAAACTGGAATTTACACTTCCGATGTCCTTACATACATGGACAATGCCCGATAATCCTTCCCGGATATCTCTGCTTTACGGACCTGTAGTTCTGGCAGCTGCGTTGGGTGATGAGGGAATGACGGACGAAATCCGCCGGGGAATAGGTAACGAATGTTACCGTGTCAACCGGGAAGCAGCAACGATTGATGTCCCTGCAATTGTTACAGACCGCAGGGATTGGCTCACGCAAATAGAAGCTGTTAAAGGTATTCCCCTGACATTTCAAACAAAGGACTTGGGAGTTCCCGGCGATTTTATCCTCAAACCGTTTTTCAAAATACATGGGGAACGTTATTCTCTTTATACCGATGTTTATACGACAGAAGGATGGAAACAATTTTCAAATCGCTATCGTCATTTTCCGGAAGGAATCTATGACCGCATTGTTGTTGGAGATTCGATATCTATGTTTGACCATAATTTCCAGGTTTATTATTTGAGCAAAGGTATTACTGAGGGCAAAGCATGGGTGCAGTCTTCCTCTGATTTTCGTTTTGATATGCATGTTCCTCAGGATAAGGAGGTAAAATTACGCGTTACATATTACGGAGATGAAACAAATAATCAGTTTATCCTGAAAATTGATGGAGTTTCATTTGAAATTCCGAAGTTAACACAAAAAAATGAAAATCAATTTTTTCAATACGAATATGATTTACCCGCGAATTTGTTGAAAGGAAAAAAACGGGTATCCATATGCTATGCAGTACATCACAACAGAGAAATGGAGGTTGGTGCAACAACGGTAGAGAAAAAAGAGTTTAAGTATATCACACCAAAATTCTTTGGTGCAGAAATTGTATTGAAATCTTTTTAGAGTGAAAGTTTCTATATATGTAAAATTTCCACTATAGTTTTTGCCTAAAAACTACATAAAACTCAAAATAAACTGCTATCTTTGTGCTCTTATTTATGTATTGGATATAAAACTATGGAATTTGTCAGTTTAACTGCTATATCCCCCGTTGACGGGCGATATCGTGAAAAAACAAAATCGTTGTCCGCATATTTTTCGGAGTACGCACTTATCAGATACCGTGTATTAGTTGAAATAGAATATTTTATTGCACTGTGCGAATTACCTTTGCCTCAGCTTAAGGGGGTTGAGAACTTGTTGGTTTTTGAACCATTGAGAAATATTTACAGGAATTTTACCATTGAAGATGCTCAAAAAGTAAAAGGGATTGAAAATATTACCAATCATGATGTTAAAGCAGTTGAATATTTTATCAAAGCGAAATTTGATGAGTTGGGTTTGACGGAATATAAAGAATTCATTCACTTCGGACTAACATCTCAGGATATCAACAATACGTCGGTTCCGCTTTCTATCAAAGAAGCTTTGGAAATAGAGTATTATCCTTTGATGCAACAATTGATTGATCAGTTAAAGACCTATGCAACAGAATGGAAGGATATTTCCATGTTGGCTAAAACTCATGGACAACCGGCTTCTCCCACGCGTTTAGGAAAAGAGATTATGGTTTTCGAAAGTCGCCTGGAAACTCAGATAAAGATGTTGAAGGAGATACCCCTTTCTGCTAAGTTCGGAGGTGCTACAGGTAACTATAATGCCCATAAAGTGGCTTATCCTCAGTTTGACTGGAAAGCTTTCGGTAACAGGTTTGTTGGTGAAAAATTGGGATTGGAACGGGAAGAGTGGACAACACAGATTTCCAATTATGATAACCTGGCTGCTTTGTTTGATGGTCTCAAACGTATCAACACAATCATGCTGGATATGAACCGTGACTTTTGGCAATATATTTCCATGGAATATTTTAAACAAAAGATCAAAGCCGGAGAGGTTGGTTCTTCTGCCATGCCACACAAAGTCAACCCGATTGATTTCGAAAATGCGGAAGGTAATCTGGGTATTGCCAATGCTTTGCTGGAACATCTGGCGGCAAAATTGCCTGTTTCCCGCTTGCAACGAGACCTTACTGATTCAACTGTTTTAAGAAACGTGGGACTTCCTTTCGCACATACGCAAATTGCAGTGCAGAGTACATTGAAAGGTTTGGGTAAGTTGTTGTTGAATGAAAAGGCAATCAGTCAGGATCTGGAAAATACATGGGCAGTTGTAGCAGAAGGAATTCAAACCATTCTCCGTAGGGAAGGTTATCCGAATCCTTATGAAGCATTAAAAGAATTGACACGCACTAATCAGGAAATTACGGAACAAAGTATCAGAAATTTTGTTGAAACATTGAATGTCAGTGATGATGTAAAAAAAGAATTGAAGGCAATAACGCCTCATAATTATACTGGAATTTAATAACTAAAATGATGGCCGTGAGGCTATTAAAAAACAATTTAAAAAAACAACAAGAACATGAGCACAGAAAGAGAAGACTGGAAACAAGATGAAAATGGTTCCGGTGAAGGTCAGAGAAGACCTTACAATCAAAACAGAGAAGGTTACGGAAACTATGAAAATAGGGATTATAACCGTTCAGATGACAGACCGCGTCGCACCTATGGTAATGACAACAGAAACGTTAACTACGGAAACAGACCACAAAGATCTTATGATCAGGGAGATAGATCCGGTGGTCCGGTGTATAGCGCAAAACCTTATACTCCTTCCTCTGAAGGAGATGAAGGTATGAAAAGAAAAAGACCTAGAGTAGGAGAGTCAAGTTCATACGGACAATCTCGTCCATCTTATGGTGGTGGTAACAGTTATGGAAACCAGGGTGGTTATGGTAACCGTGAGGGCGGATATGGTAATCGCGAAGGTGGCTATAATAATCGTGAAAGTGGATACGGTAATCGTGAAGGCGGATATAATAATCGCCAACAGGGTGGCTATGGTAATCGTGAAGGTGGATACAATAATCGCCAGCAGGGTGGTTATGGCAACCGCGAAGGCGGGTATGGTAATCGTGAAGGTGGTTATGGTAATCGCGAAGGCGGATACAACCGTCAACAAGGTGGCTATGGTAACCGTGAAGGCGGATACAACAACCGCCAGGGTGGCGGATATAATAACAACCGTCAGCAGGGTGGTTATGGTAACCGTGAAGGCGGATACAACAATCGTCAGCAAGGTGGTTATAATAATCGTCCCTCAGGAGGAAGCTTTAACAGACCACAGTTGCAACGTCCTCGTCCGGCAGGTACTTTCAATCCTAACGCAAAATACAGCCAACAAAAGCAAATGCGTTATAAGGAAGAGAATGTGAGTCCTACCGATCCTATCCGTCTGAATAAATATCTTGCTAATGCAGGTGTTTGCTCCCGCAGGGAAGCTGATGAATTCATCCAGGCTGGTGTAGTAAAAGTAAATGGAGAAGCAGTTACTGAATTGGGAACAAAAATCATGCGTGGAGATAGCGTTATGTTCCATGATCAACCGGTAAAGTTGGAAGGTAAAGTGTATGTTTTATTAAACAAACCGAAAAACTGTGTAACAACTACTGATGATCCTCAGGAAAGAATGACGGTAATGAATCTTGTTCAGAATGCATGTAAAGAACGTATTTTTCCTGTAGGTCGTTTGGATAGAAATACTACCGGAGTTTTGTTGCTGACCAATGACGGAGATTTGGCTGCTAAACTTACACATCCGAAATTCCTGAAAAAGAAAATATACCATGTATGGTTAGACAAGACTGTCAGTATTGAAGATATGCAAAAAATAGCCCAGGGTATTGATCTGGAAGATGGTGAAATACATGCAGATGCCATCAGCTATGCCAATGAAGATGATAAATCCCAGGTAGGAATAGAAATCCACTCCGGAAGAAACCGTGTGGTACGTCGTATTTTTGAAACATTGGGATATCATGTAAAACGTCTCGATAGAGTATATTTTGCAGGATTGACCAAAAAGAATCTCCCCAGAGGAAGATGGAGATACTTATCTGAAAAAGAGGTGAGTATGCTTCGGATGGGAGCGTTTGAGTAATGAAAAACTAAAAATTAAGAATTAGGAATTGAGACAGAGCCAATGTTATTGAACTCCTCAATTCTTAATTCTTAATTCTTAATTTCACAATATGGAAGTTATAAAGAGAATGAAAATTGCAGATGTACTGCAAAGCAAAGCATTTGGCTCAACAGTCAACGTAAAAGGTTGGGTACGCACCCGGCGCGGTAGTAAACTGGTTAATTTCATTGCGCTCAATGATGGTTCTACTATCAATAACGTACAGGTTGTGGTGGATGTGGAAAAATTGGGTGAAGAATTTCTGAAACCTATTACTACAGGTGCATGTGTCAGTGTTAATGGACTTTTGGTTGAATCACAGGGACAAGGCCAGTCGGCTGAGATCCAGGCTTCCGAGATTGAGATTTACGGAACCGCAGATCCTGCTACTTATCCTTTACAAAAGAAAGGACATTCATTGGAGTTCTTGCGGGAAATTGCTCATTTACGTCCACGTACCAATACTTTTGGAGCTGTATTGCGCGTTCGCCATCACATGGCATATGCTATTCATAAATATTTTAATGATAGAGGTTTCTATTATTTACATACTCCGATTGTTACTGCTTCAGATGCCGAAGGAGCTGGCGCCATGTTTCAGGTAACAACCCTGGATTTGAATAATGTTCCCAAAAATGAATCCGGAAAAGTAGATTATACAGAAGATTTCTTCGGACGTTCTACTAATCTGACAGTGTCTGGTCAGTTGGAAGGTGAATTAGGTGCAATGGCTTTAGGTGGTATTTACACTTTCGGACCGACTTTCCGTGCCGAAAACTCTAATACTCCCCGCCACCTTGCTGAGTTCTGGATGATAGAGCCGGAAGTTGCTTTCTATGAAATCGATGATAATATGGATCTGGCAGAAGATTTTCTGAAGTTCCTGATTCGGTATGCACTGGAACATTGTAAAGAAGATCTGGAATTCCTGTGTAAGATGTATGATGAAGAACTGATCGATCGGCTCAATTTTGTTGTCGCCAACGATTTTGTTCGTCTGACTTATACGGAAGGAGTAGAAATATTGGAAAAAGCAGATCATAAATTTGAATTTCCGGTTTATTGGGGAGCAGACCTGCAATCCGAACACGAACGTTATCTGGTAGAAAAACATTTCAAACGCCCGGTCATTCTGACTGATTATCCGAAAGAAATCAAGTCTTTCTATATGAAGCAAAACGAGGATGGTAAAACTGTTCGCGGTATGGATGTTCTTTTCCCTAAAATAGGAGAAATCATCGGAGGTTCACAAAGGGAAGAAAGTTATGAAAAACTGATGAACCGTGTAAACGAATTAAATATGTCACTTGACAGTCTGTGGTGGTATCTTGATACCCGTAGATTCGGAACAGCTCCACATGCTGGTTTTGGTCTTGGCTTCGAACGTCTCATCCTGTTCGTAACAGGGATGGCTAATATCCGTGATGTAATTCCGTTTCCACGGACACCTAAGAATGCAGAATTCTAGGAAATTTTGAATTTTGAATTCTAAATTTTGAATTAAAGGTAATTTCTTCTAATTCAAAATTTAGAATTCAAAATTCAAAATTCCTTTTCATTTCCTCCCTTTCACCGCAGCAATAGCCAATATCACTCCCAACGCTACTCCTAATAAGGCTGCAAACAGTACTCTGAATTCTCCCGGCAACATAAAAGTAATGGTGTGTGCAGGAAACCAGAAAAATGGAATTGTTTTCTTGAATACAAATCCCCATTGTACATCCCAGTTGATATTTCTGAAAGATTGTGCCATATGAATAGGATGAGAGAAAAATCCTTTAACGGTTCCTCCATTCTCAATGATATGCATGTCTGTAATTTTATGGAATGTCATAAACACCGGAGCAAAAATGCAGTTCATGGTAACACTGATAGAGAAAGCTACTAACAGACGGATGAAAAAATCCGTAGATGCAATGTCAACTCCCAATCCAGACAGGAAGACAGGAGTTCCTGTGGAGAAAATGGTCATTGCCATACTGATTACCATTCCCAGAAAACCCCAGACAATCGCTCTCGGTAAAACACCGAATCCGGGTTCATAATAATTTCCGGTTTTAATTCTTAATCCCAGCATTTCTCCTGCTGTAGATAAAATACCGAATTTGATAAATGCCATGATCAAAGCATGTTCGGCGTTAAATCCTTTATACCATGCGTACAATTCAGGAATAAAAATGAAGGGAAGGAAAAGTACCAGCATGAATAAAATGAACAAAATGTCTTTTTTAGTCATAATTTATTAGTATTTTAATAGTTATTTCGTTACAAATGTAAACAATATTCTTGTATTACAAGAAAATAAACTATATATTTGTTTTTTAATCAGTTTTTTATGTCAACACAACAACATCCATTGTCTCAATTTCATTTTTGCCCTAAATGCGGTTCACGGCATTTTGAAATAAATAACTTCAAATCTAAGAAATGCCACGATTGTGGTTTTGTATATTATTTTAATTCATCTGCTTCAGTAGCTGTTTTTATAACAGATCCGAACGGACGCTTGTTGGTTGCCGAACGGGCGCATGAACCAGCTAAAGGCACCTGGGATCTTCCCGGAGGTTTTGTTGACCTGCATGAGACTGCAGAAGAATCTGTTGCCCGTGAAGTTATGGAAGAGACAGGCTTGGAAATTACCCATCCGCGTTATTGCTTTACCATTCCCAATATTTATACCTATTCAGGATTTGATGTACATACATTAGATATGTTTTTCGAGGTACAGCTGGAACAAGTAGATACCAGACATCCATCAGATGATGTGGCGAAATTATTCTTGTTGTCAAAGGAAGAAATAGATCCTGCAAAGTTTGGTTTGACATCCATTAGAAATGCAGTAGAAAGGTGGTTGAAAATGTAAACTATGGAGGAGTACTTCCATTTTAAGTAAACATCCATTCCTGTGGATTAACCCCTGCGGTTTTGCAACAGGCAAAGAACGAATACATCATTGCATTGCAGTGTGCCCGACAGAATATGGGGAGCCCTTCACTATAAACATTTCACAAATCCAAATGGAATTCATTTTTGATTCTATAAATCGAATTCTTTCTTAAACTCCTCAATTTCAGATATAACTTCATCTACCATGCAAGAAACTATTTCTTCTAAGCAAGCCAGATTTTGAAATATTTCTTTTGTTGGAGATTTGAAATTTAATGCAGGCCTTAAATGTTTCCAGCCAAGCCACCATTTACTGTTTTGATAATTAGAATCTAATTTTTTAACAAAGTGAATATATTTTGTGTATGTTTCTTTGTCATTCACTCGATTTTCTTTATCTTCATAACAGGTGAATCCTCCATAAATATTATGATCAATACGAATACCATAACGAATGGATTTATTTTCAGAAAAATAAATTTCAATCCCATAATACTTGTTTTTGGGAGATGGGGAATAGTATCTTTCAATCGTTTCGGGTTGAATCTGTTGAGCATCCACTTCAAATCCCTTATTTGAAAATTGCTTAATGAGCAAATTCCAAAAATTAGATTGTAACTCAATCTCAACCAACCTCAAACACTCTTTCAAATTGGATAAGTTCCTAATATTCTCTGGGCGCAATAATTCGTCTTTAATTTCTTTATTCATATACTGATTTGTACTTTGATTAGTTAATAACTTTATCAAGTTTATATAGTGCGAAATAGCTTCTCTAAGTAATGGTTTGGAAACTGCTTTTTCTCTACATAATTCCAACCATTTGATGATATCTTTTCGATATGATAACAAACGATAATTTTGCTCTACTTCCAATTTAATCTTGTCTTCACCATCAGTGTAATTGCAACTCACTTCTTCATCCGGCATATCTCCATTGAGAGTAAGATAAAATAGACGATGCTCCTTACATTTCATCCCATAGTTATAATATCGGATCAATTGATTTTCCTGATCTGAGGCATAAATCTTATTTTCAATGATAATATGAAAGCCATTGTTATCCCATATATCAATGTCGATTCTTCCTCCTTCAATTTCATTAATTCTTCCAATGTGTTGCTCCACTTTCACAGAAGCTGAAGCAGAATCGAAATTTTCAATTGAAAACTCACGAAGAAAGATATCTAAAAACTGAGATTTTTGTCCATGGCTCCCCCGAGGATTTAATAATTCGGCTAAGAATGCAGAATGAACTCTGACTTCATCCGTAGTAAGATTAATAACATTGAAAATATTAAAATTATCACCTGATTGTTCTTCCAATAATTGATACTTATCACAAATGGAAGATATTTTTCTCATTAAAAACTGGATATTCATAGTACTTTATTTCCGTATCCAAGAAACTCCGCCACAATTAGAAAAAAATAATCCCATTGTTGTTGTGGCCAAAATTTCATTACCATTGTCTATTAAGTCTTGAAATTCAAAATCATATTGATTTCCATGATAACGAGGCAACCATGTCCTTCCTGTGTCGGTTGAATACTCTAATTTCTTTGCTGATGTTGGGTTGATACGAATCAATTCATTTTTCCATTTAATCATCTGTGGCATAGTTTTAAAATTTAATTTGTTATTTATTAGCAAATATTTTCCCATTTGTATCAATTATTCATTCCAAAGCCTATATTTATTTTTTTTACTTCAAAGTTGCTTTTTTCATAGTTAAAAAGTTCCGCAAGCGATAATGACTGATTTAGAATATCTTTTGATAATTCAAGTTCATTTACCAAATTATTTACCTTACCAGTTTCAAGATTTTCAAATTCGTAACGAGCTATCAATCTGCCCTTTCGTAGCAACGCTTTATCTATATCCTGCAACGGAGCATTAAAGGTACAAATAAATTTCATACTTAACGCATCGCCCAATAATCCATCACACATATTCAAAATATTTATTAATCCGGAATTGGCACTTCGATTCGTATTGCGAGATATCAATAATTCTTCACAATCTTCCAAAATAATAATACTGTTTTGATGTTGCGAAATAAAAGAAATAAAATTCGGCTCAGATATCTGACTTGTAGTTTCGCCACTCAAATAAATCACTTTACGATTAGTTTCATGAATCAGATGACGTATATATGAAGTTTTTCCGGTACCTTGTTTTCCATGTAAAATTACGAGTCCACAACGATTATCTTGCTTTATAAAAGTTGAGATTTCTTTATGAATAAGGAGGAAGTCATCATTGTAATATTTTTCTATGGAAAAATCCGCCTTCTTGACTTCAAATGGCATTAAACTGAAGTAACCATATTCAAGAACTACCATATAAAAACGTCCTTGTGATTCCAGTTCTTCCATATATGGTTCTATAATTTTCAAGATAGAGATCAATTCATCTTCATTCTTTTCATTATAAAGAATATAGATATGGTCATCATCATAATGAACTATCAATTCTTTTTTGACCACTGCTGTGAATTTTTCAAGAACTGGTTCTAATGATTTTACTCTAATATGCTTGCATATTCTGAAATCAGGGTTGCTACCGAACTCCTTTTTCAAAATATCAAGGACTTCAATCTTTAATTTTCGACCGAAGATCTTGTGATTATTAGCCAATTCTCCATTTAAAGAAAAATAAAATTTGTTTGGAGATATTAGCCTTCCTTCCATAACATAGTTGGGGTTGAATTCATGTTTCATCTTGCATAAATTTATAGTTAAAAATATCGTTGCTTTTTGATGCTACAAAATAAACATCAACATAAGACATGATAAGTCGTAAAATTCTATTATTTTTGCGGAGAATAAAACGAAAATTCACATAAGTACTATAAAAACTATGGAAGCAAATGAAATGAAGATTGGAAAAAGTGAGATTATTATTTATCAAGGCTCTAACGGAAATCTTGATGTGAGATTAGAAGGAGAAACTATTTGGTTAACACAAAAACAAATAGCGGAATTGTTCGGCATAAAGAGGCCTGCAATAACAAAACATTTTTATTTGGTAACTAAAAATCATTCATTCAGCGATGGAAATAAACGAATTGCCGCATTTTTGTTTCTTTGGTTTTTAGAGAAGAATAGAATTTTATATAGGAATGACGGTTCCCGTTTGATTGTATATAATACACTTGTAGCCTTGACTCTGATGATTGCCGAAAGCAGAACGGAAGAAAAGGACGTAATGGTAAAAGTTGTAGTAAATCTGATCAACAAAAACAATTAAACAACTATGGCTCAAACTGATATTATTCGCAGGCAGTTTGCTATTATCAATTTCCTTCGACACAAGAAGAAAGCGACATTTAATGAGATTCAAAATCATCTCTTGGAAGAATCGGGAGATTATGATTTGAATCTTTGTAAAAGAACTTTTTTGCGGGATATTGAAGAAATTGCTTCAACTCTGGGAATTGAAATTGTATGCCACCGCAAAGATGGTTATACGTATTGTATTGATGAGCGATTTGAAACGAATGATATTGGTCGATATGCCATGGAGTCATTCGAAATTTATACTGCGTTTCATTCAAATGAGAATCTCAAACCTTATGTGCAACCTGAGACTCGTAGCCCTAAAGGAACTCAATATTTATATCCGTTACTTCAAGCGATTAAAGAGAAAAAGCAAATCGAATTCAGCTATCAAAAATACAATAATCCCGAATTGGAATTTCGTAAAGTATGCCCATTAGGATTAAAAGAAAGTACAGGTCGCTGGTATTTATTGGCTCATTGCACGGAACGAAAAGGCATTCGGGCTTTTGGCTTAGACAGAATGGATCATTTGGAAATAAGTGATTTAAAATTCAATTATAAGCCCAAACTGATTTTAGAGGAAATGTATAAAAATTGCTTCGGAATCAGTATGCCGGAACCAAACACAAAAGTTGAAGAAGTTGTCTTGTCTTTCAATCCGGTTAAAGGGAAATATATCCAATCGTATCCCCTTCATCATTCTCAAAAAACATTGATTGATAATGATAAAGAGATACAAATTGAATTAAAACTTTATATCACGTTTGATTTTGTATTGGAATTATTGAAACATACAGGAGAAATGGTGATTATCCGACCGGAATCATTAAAACTGCGATATATAGATACTTTGAAAAGAGGATTAGAAGTACAAGCCGGAGTTACCACCAACGCTGGTTCAGATTAAATGCGTTGCATATAGCGGAATAGATTTTATGTTATTCTAAAAGCCAAAGTTTTTCTGGGAAAGACGAATAGCATAAGGGGATTGATATTATTTGAGAAATTAACATTGAATCTCTATTTTCTTCCAAAATCCGCCGGAATCTCCCCCCAAACTTTAGTCTCCCATTTCATAATCGGGGTTGTATAACTATTCTCCTTCAACCACTTCTCTGCACGTTGTATCAAATCAAAAATAGGAACATTGATTGAGGTTTGCTCTAATTTTGTTTTGCATTTTTTTTGTTTGACCCATAACATAGCATTCACACTATCCGTATATATAGGAAGCGGATTATTTTCCCGTTTCAAAAGTGCCAAAGCATGCACTATTGCTAAAAATTCTCCTATGTTATTGGTTCCTTCTTCCAAAGGACCTACATGAAATATTTGTTGCCCGGTGCGCGTATATACACCCCTGTATTCCATCTTTCCCGGATTACCGCTACAAGCAGCATCAACAGCAATACTCTCTGTAATATAATTACCTTTTGTCTTTGCTTGTACTTGTTTATGTTCTTTTTTGACAAAATTCCAATAATTGGATTGATATGCTTTCAGAGCCTCTTCTTTTGTAGCGAATGATTTATATTTAGCATTTTCATATGACTGGATATGTTGTTTGCAAGTCTCCCAGTCTTCAAAAACACCCGTTTCCCGTCCTTCCCAAATGGTATAATATTTTTGTTTTTGCTTTGACATCAATGTTAATTTGCCTATTTATATGCAAAAGTATAACAAATAATCGTATTTTTGCAGAAAGGTGTCATTCTATGCAAAGAATCTTTTTGATTGGATATATGGGGGCCGGAAAAACAACAGTAGGCCGGCAATTGTCGCGGAGATTAAATCTCAGCCTGATAGATCTGGATCAGTTTATTGAACAAAGATATAACAAAAGTATTTCTCAGATATTTGCTGAGAAAGGAGAAGAAAAGTTTCGGGAGATTGAATCCAGAGTTCTGGACGAAATTTCCGAATTTGAAAATGTAGTCATTTCCACAGGAGGAGGTGTACCTTGTTTCTTTAATAACATGGAACGAATGAATAAGGCAGGTACGACTATTTATCTCAAGACCTCTCCGGAAGAATTAACCAAACGATTGGAAGTGTGCAAAAATTCCCGTCCGCTCATCGCCAATAAATCTAAAGAAGAATTAGAAATTTTTATTACGGAAAATCTGCGGAAAAGGGAACCTTTTTATGGTCAGGCTGTTATTGTTTTCAGTGCAGAACAGATGCTTACGGATACGGATGTCAAAAATATTGTTGATGAATTGGTTGGCATCCTGAAATGCCGCGAAGAAGGAAAATGCAATATTCATCATTATTTCAGCGATTAATATAATGTTATGGGTACTTCGGAATTAAATATGGAGAAAACTTCTTTCATTCCTCAGGAATTATTGAAGGAAATAGGAAAAGCAAAAAACCGGTTGGTTATAGGTATCCCAAAAGAAGATCAGAAAAAAGAGAGGCGTCTGGCGCTCACACCTGAGGCTGTAGACATGATTACCGAAGCCGGGCACCGGGTGGTTGTGGAAAAAGAAGCAGGATGGGGGATCAATTATTCGGATGCTAATTATTCGGAAGCAGGGGCAATCATTGTTCCCACTGCGGCAGAGGTTTTTCAGAGTGATATAATCTTCAAAATAACCCCTCCCACTCAACAGGAAGTCAGTTTGATGAAAAACCGGACTGCCGTTTTCAGTATGTTACAAATGCCATCTCTATCTACCGAAATCCTTAGAAGTATGATGGCTAAAAAAATCATTGCATTAGGTTATGAACTGATATGTAATGAGCGGAATAACTATCCTATCCGGAATTCTATTTCAGAAATCGAAGGAGCTACCTCTATTTCCGTTGCTTCTGAATTATTGAGTAATGTACATGGAGGAAAAGGTATATTGATGGGGGGCGTTCCCGGAGTATCTCCTACTGAGGTGGTAATTATTGGTGCTGGTATTGCCGGATGTACGGCTGCCCGGGCGGCTTTAGGACTTGGTGCAGGTGTGAAAGTCTTCGATAATGATATATGTAAATTACGTGAAATACAACACACATTGGGGCAAACGGTATTTACTTCGGTTTTCCAGCCTCATGTGCTTGCCAATGCATTCAAATCGGCCGATGTGGTAATTGGGGCTATGAGGTATATCAATTCTCCGGTTCGTCATATTATCTCAGAAGAAGTTGTCCGCTCCATGAAAAAAGGATCTCTGTTGATCGATTTGCGGATCAACCAGGGCGGATGCTTTGAAACTACCTGCTTTATGCCTGAGGGGCATCCGGATATTTACGAGAAACATGGCGTTTTACATTATTGTGTTCCCAATTTAAGTTCACGGGTAGCGCGGACCACCTCTATGGCCTTAAGTAATATTTTTGCCCCGTTGATTACCCATATGGGAGATTTGGGAGGTATATTGGCAATGACTAAAGCTGATCCGGGCTTCCGTTCCGGACTCTATATGTATTCCGGAAAATTAGTCAATGCTTATGTAGCCAATTTTTTCAATTTACCATCCAATGATATTGGCTTATTTTTAGCTACCTATTGATTTTCTCCAAAAAAATAATTATCTTTGCACTCTTTTTGATGACAAATTGAGCAAAATTATTATTAAAAAGTAACAAATTGCTTTTTGTATTATTGCTTGTGCTATTATAAATTTTCAGAACTTCTCGACATGGCAAGTGAAACTAAAGTGAAAAATTTGGACAGGGTAGTCATCCGTTTTTCCGGAGATTCGGGAGACGGAATGCAATTGGCGGGAAATATTTTTTCCAATCTTTCGGCTGTTTTCGGAAACGAAATAACAACATTTCCGGATTTTCCGGCAGAGATTCGTGCTCCTCATGGTACTTTGAGTGGGGTTTCCGGTTTTCAGGTACATCTTGGTTCGAAAAAAGTGTATACTCCGGGAGATAAATCCGATGTGTTGGTAGCGATGAACCCTGCTGCTTTGAAAGTTAATGCCAAAGCCCTGAAACCGGATTCTGTTGTGATTATAGACAGTGATTCTTTTGGGGAAAATGACTTGAAAAAAGCACAGTTTGAGACAAATGATCCTTTTAAAGAACTTGGGTTGAATTCGGTTCAGGTTGTAGATGCTCCTATTACTACTATGTGTAAGGATTGTCTGGAAGGGATCGCCGATAATAAACAGGCCTTGAGAAGCCGTAATATTTTTGCTTTAGGCTTGGTGTGTTGGTTGTTTGACCGTCCGCTGGACATTGCCGAACACATGCTGACCCAAAAGTTTTCCAGAAAACCGACGGTTTTACAATCCAATCTGATGGTGTTGACTGCCGGTTATAACTATGGACATAACATTCATGCTAAAGTTTCTACCTATCGCATTGAGACGATCAATGCGGAAAAAGGTTTTTATACAGATATCAATGGCAATAAAGCAACAGCATATGGTTTAATAGCTGCAGCTGAAAAAGCCGGTTTGCAACTTTTCCTGGGAAGTTATCCGATTACTCCGGCTACGGATATCATGCAGGAGTTGGCTGCCCGGAAGGAATTAGGTGTTAAAGTCGTACAGGCTGAAGATGAGATTGCTGGTGTTTGTTCTGCTATCGGAGCCTCTTTTGCAGGATGTTTGGCTGCAACTTCCACTTCAGGTCCGGGTCTGGCTTTGAAAGGAGAAGCTATCGGTTTGGCAGTAATTGCAGAATTACCTTTGGTTATAGTGGATGTGCAACGTTCCGGTCCTTCTACCGGTATGCCTACCAAAAGTGAACAATCAGACCTTTCTCAGGCGTTGTATGGAAGAAATGGAGAAAGTCCTGCTATTGTGATGTCGGCCATTAGTCCTACCGATTGTTTTGATGCTGCTTATTGGGCATCCAAACTGACATTGGAGCATATGACCCCTGTGATATTACTGACCGATGGTTATATTGCCAATGGTTCATCAGCATGGAAAATCCCTGATTTAAGTCAATATCCGGAAATTAAACCGAATTATGTACCTAAAGGTTTAGAAAACTGGAAACCTTATAACCGTGATCCGGAAACATTGGTTCGTTACTGGGCAATCCCCGGAATGGAAGGATTTATGCACCGTGTAGGAGGTCTTGAAAAAGATTTTAATACAGGATCTATTTCTACAGAAGCCCAGAACCACCATTTGATGACGGTAACAAGACAAGCTAAAGTAGATAGAGTGGCTGATTTTATTCCTGAACAGGAAATCATTGGCGATGAAGATGCTGATCTGCTGGTAGTAGGTTGGGGAGGTACTTACGGACATTTACAGGAAGCTGTAGATAAAATGCAGGAAAATGGGGAGAAAGTGGCTTTGGCTCACTTCCGTTTCATCAATCCGCTACCAAAAAATGCTGCTGAGATATTGAAAAGATATAAGAAAGTGATAGTTGTGGAACAAAATAACGGGCAGTTTGCTAACCATTTGCGTTCCAAAATCTCTAATTTCAATCCCTATCAATTAAACCGGGTCAAAGGTCAACCATTTAATGTGGGACGGTTAGTAGAAGAATTTACAAAATTATTGTAATAGAATAAATTCATTTTCCAAATAATAAAACAATGATATCAACAAATATCCAATATTCTCCCAAAGATTTTAAAAGCGAACAATTGGTCCGCTGGTGTCCCGGATGTGGTGACCATGCCGTATTGAATTCTCTGCATAAGGCGATGGCGGAATTGAATATTCCACCTTACCAGACTGCTGTTATTTCCGGTATTGGTTGTTCTTCGCGTTTGCCGTATTATATGAATACATATGGATTTCACACCATTCATGGTCGTGGAGCTGCTATTGCAACCGGAGTAAAAGTGGCTAATCCAGAACTTTCTGTTTGGTTGTCTACCGGAGACGGAGACTGTTTGGCTATCGGAGGAAACCACTTCATTCATGCAATCCGCCGGAATGTAGATATTAATATCTTATTGATGAACAATAAAATCTATGGGTTGACCAAAGGACAATATTCTCCGACTTCAGACCGTGGATTTGTTTCCAAATCATCTCCTTATGGTACAGTAGAAGATCCTTTTCGCCCGGCAGAACTGACAATCGGAGCTCGTGGACGCTTTTTTGCCCGTACCATTGATGTGGATTTGAAAAATGCTACGGATATCATGCTTGCGTCTGCCAGACATAATGGAACTTCTGTAATAGAAGTATTGCTTAATTGTGTTATTTTCAATGACGGAATTTATGATAATGTCGTTGATAGAACCTGGCGTGCCGATCGTACGATTTTCCTCCGTCATGGAGAAAAAATGATATATGGAGCAAACAATGACAAGGGTTTGGTTTTGGATGGATTTACCATCAAATCCGTAACTATCGGAGAAGATGGTTATACGCTTGATGATATTTTGGTACACGATGCCCACATGCAGGATCCGACACTTCACCTGAAACTTGGATTGATGGAAGGAGACCTTCCGGTAGCTTTGGGAATCATCAGAGATGTAGAAGCTCCGGTGTATGATAAAGAAGTAGAGGCCCAGATTGAAGATGTGCAGGCAAAGAATCCGGTACGTAAGCTTACTGATTTTTTGATGCAGGGAGAGGTTTGGGAAGTTAAATAAAAAGAATATAATCTATAAAATCCGGATTGAAATGACAGGTGTTTCAATCCGGATTTTTTTGTTCGCCCAGCATGGTATATTCAGATGCAGTCTAATATCTTTTTCCTTCCTTTCTTAAAGAAAATACCAAAGCCCCAATAAAAAGTGCAATCAACAACAAAGACGATATAGATGCTATTGACGCCAAAGTATAATAAGTATCCGGTTCAAATCTAAACTCTATCTCATGTTTTCCTGCCGGAACATTCATCGCCCGCAGTGTCCAGTCTGCCCGGAAATAATCCGTCTGTTTGCCATCAATAAAAGCTTTCCATCCTTCCCGGAAATATATTTCAGAAAATACAGCGATTTGCTCAGTGCTACACTCTGATTGATATTTCACTACATTAGGCATATAGCTCGTCATCAGGATGGTATCTGTTTCGCTGGTGGTGATAGGTGATTTCATTACTTTGTCTGCAAAACTTTTGTCTACAACGGCTGTTACTTTCGGATCAATTGTGTTCAAAGCAGCTATTTCTTCATCTGCATTATTAACCGTTTTTACTTCCCGTACAAACCAGGCATTTCCATCTGCATAAGGATTTCTTATGGCGGGAGCTCCCGGATCATATATAAGATAACGCATATTCAGCATATTCAAAGTAGGACATTCCTGGA
Organism: Bacteroidales bacterium; assembly: GCA_031552335.1. Classification (GTDB taxonomy): domain Bacteria; phylum Bacteroidota; class Bacteroidia; order Bacteroidales; family Azobacteroidaceae; genus JAISFI01. The sequence continues at coordinate 42,388 of JAVBMQ010000027.1, forward strand.
ATACACTGGTAATGTCTTCTTCTGATTTTGCATTCTGGAACGATTGATATATCAGTTGCATTTCAGGCATGATACGATGTTCGATCAACTCCTGGTAACGTTTTAATTTAGCGGCATGATAACCTCCTATCGATTTATGGAAATAAGAAGTGTTGGTTTCGTTGAAAGGATCTTTCAAATTGAATACCCGATAGGAAGGATCTTTATCCTGTAAAATGAATTTATCAGCAACAGAGGCAGTGAATGTGCCTTCTTTTTTCTGATTGATAAACTTGCTGTCGTTTACATATCTTTTGTCTATACCCCATAAATCAACCAATATCAATACGGCTAATCCCAATAAAGAATAAAGAGCAAATTTGGTTTTCTTTTTCCAGAATAAATACAGGCAACCAGCAGATAAAAGGATGAAAATCAGAGAACGAAGTGCATCTGATGTAAGGAGAGATTTGCGGTCCAATATCAAAGCACTATAATACCAATCCGGAACCTGGGATGTGAATGATTTATCATTAGAAGATTGAAAATCAAAAAATACGGATGGAGCAATCCAGAATAACAAACAAAAAACACCTGAAAGGCATAAAGATATAATAAAATACTCTTTGACCTTTTTGTCTTCAATAGTCCTTGAATACAAGTCTTTTAATCCCCATACTGCTATCAGTACAAAAGTCAATCCGGGGATAACCAACGCCATAGATGGAGCCCTGAATTTGTTGTACAAAGGCAGATGATAGAAAATAAAATCATTGAATGATGAAAAATTCTTTCCCCATGACAGGAAAATGAAAAAGATCGTTGCCCCGAGAATCCACCATTTCATGGGATTTCGTATGACAAACATTCCCAATATGAATAAGAAACAAATAATGGCTCCGAAATAAACCGGACCATCTGTCCACGGTTGCTCTCCCCAATAGGTATATGTTTGCATCTTGTCGCCTGTCTGCTGACCTGTTTGTGCTTTGATTTCTTTAGCCAGATGAGACGACTCGTCTAAAAATCCGATAGAACTTCCTCCTCTGATATTGGGTATTAAGAGTGAAAAAGTTTCACCTTTGCCATAACTCCATCTGTAAGCATATTCAATGTCTAAGCCGGAACTTGCTTTTTCTTCTTCAGTTTGGGTTAACTCTGAAGCTCCCCGGGTACTTTCTTTCGCCATCAGACTATTGGCATATAAACCGGCTATATCAGGCAAAACAGCTAACATAAGGGTGATAACAAAAGTAAGAGTTACTTTCCAAAGGGTATTGATTGCTTTCTTCTGAATGGAAAAAATGGCATAAGCTATATATAAAACGACACATAACAGTGCTAAATAATAGGTAATCTGCATGTGTCCGGATAAAATTTCGAGAGACAAAGCCAAGGCAAAGAGGGCGCCTCCCAGGATAAATTTCTTTCGGAAGATTAATAATACTCCCGACAATACAAGTGGCATATAGGCGATAGCCCAGGCTTTTGTTACGTGTCCGGCCTGCAAAATAATCAGGTTATATGAACTGAAAGCAAAAGCGATAGCCCCGATAATTGAAATCCAGAGATTTCCGGTTAACAGGAAAAACAGGATATAGGCACATATTAAACCCGCAAAAACCGGACCTGCACTGTTTGAATCAGATAGAGATAAGAGGTCATTGATACTTCCCAGGTAATTGTGAGGATTTCCCATGGCGCAAAACTGGAAGGAAGGCATCCCGGAGAACATGCTCCCGGACCAGGCAGAACGAAAATCTTGTGTTGTTTCCGCTGTTTTATAGAGTTCCTGTGCCATTCCTTTCCATTGCTGTATGTCGCTTTGTTGAAGCACTTTGCCTTCTAACGTTGGCTGGAAATAGATCAGGACAATTGCAATAAAACCGAGTATAACCAATAAATGCGGAAGTAATTTTTTAAGAATGGTTGGTATTGTTTCCTTCATGTCTGGTGTTTTTTGTTAATGACGAAAAAGTTCAAATTGAAAATGAATAGCAAAGGAAACAAAAAAATCAATACAATCAAACAAATAGGTTTGACATTCAATGTTATAAATTTTAAAATATACTCGAAGATCTTAATTTTATAAAATTCAATTATTCCTTTGGGATTCTCAGATATTAGATGTAATTTTGTTGATAACAAAAATAATCTCAGAGAATGAATTTGAATTGTTTTATACCGCGTACTGTTAAAAACAAACGGGCGCTTAAAAGATATAAGGAAGAGTATGAATTGTGGCAACAACAAGGGTGCCCGGTTCCTCCTCCTCATTTGGTAAAACAACTTGCTCTCACTGCCTGCCAGAAAAAAACAGGTTATAGGATTTTAGTTGAAACCGGAACTTATCTGGGAGATATGGTGGAAGCTCAAAAAACAAAATTTAACCGGATTTATAGTGTCGAATTGAGTGTTTCTTTATGGAGAAAAGCAGTGAAAAGATTCAGGAAAGATGCACATGTTATTATTGTCCAGGGTGATAGCGGTAAGGTACTGAAAGAAATATGTGAAAAGTTAGATGAGCCGGCTGTTTTTTGGCTGGATGGACATTATTCGGGAGGAATTACAGCCAAAGGAGATACTGAATGTCCTGTTTTTGGAGAAATTGATGCTATTTTCGATGGAAATGAACTGAAGCATGCCATCTTGATCGATGATGCAAGATGTTTTACCGGTGAAGGAGATTATCCGGCAGTAGATGAATTGACAATGTATATACAAAAGAAAAATCCGGATTATCGCTTAATGCTTGAAGATGATATCATGAAGTTTATGTATATGCCTTAATCAGGAAAAGATGATTTCTATTATTATTTGTACATACAACAGACAGGATATTTTACAAAAAACGTTAGCAGAATTTTCCCTGCAGTCGGCTTCTGAAAATGATTATGAAATTGTTTTGATTAATAATAATTCTCCTGATGATACGGAAGCTGTTTGTTCGGATTTTACGGGCAAGCATCCTGCCATCCATTTTAATTATATCATGGAGATGAACCAGGGTTTATCTTATGCCAGAAACAGGGGCGTAAAAGAAGCTAAGGGAGAAATTCTTGTTTTCCTGGATGATGATGCTTTTATCATGAAGGATTATGTGAAAAACTTAAAAGCTTTTTTTCAGACCCATCCGGATGCGATGCTTGCCGGAGGACGGATATTCCCGTATTTTGAAAGCGAACGCCCTCAATGGATGAGCCGGTTTTTATTGTCAATCACATCTTCCATAGACAAAGGGAATCAGATTTGTTTGTTTAAAGGCAGAAGTTATCCGATTGGGGCCAATATGATTTTCAAGAGGAAAATATTTGACGATTTTGGCTTATTTGATGTGCAATTAGGTCGCAGGGGCGATAATATGGAAGCCGCAGAGGAAAAAGATCTTTTCCTGCGGGTCAAAAAAGCAGGAATACCCATTTATTATCTGCCGGATGTAAGTGTCAGGCACTGGGTACCGGACAAAAGACTTACAGATGAATATTTTTCCCGGCAGGCATATGGAATCGGATACAGTGAAAAGGTCAGGGCGAATAATATATCTTCTATGGAGTATCTTAAAAGTTGTGGACGGGAGATTTTTAAATGGGGCGCCACTTTCATCCTTTTTCTGGCCTATGCTTTATGTTTTCAGTTTTCAAAAGCCTGTAAGTTAGTAGAATTCAGATGGAAAATATCCCAGGGACTCTTTCCTTCGGAAAAGGGCAGGGAACGCTTGCGTTAGCTTGTTTGCACAATTCGTTTGTAGAAGTTTTCGTATCCATGCAACATAACAGGTAAGGTATAATATTGCTGAGCCAATTGGAAACCATGTAAACCCATCTCTTTTCTTTTGTCCGGATTTTCAGCAAGAAAGGTAATAGATTCAGCCAATGCATCGCTATTCCCAACCGGGAACAAGAGTCCGTTTTCACCTGGTTTAACCAATAATTTGTTGCTTTCAATATCTGAAACAATCAGAGGTAAATGCATCAGCATCTCTTCTGCAAGGACTAAGGGAAGTCCTTCTGAAAGGGAGGTTAATAATGCGACATCTGAAATAGCAAGATATTCCGGGATATTAGAAACCGTACCTGTTAACTGTATCGATTTTTCTAAGTGGTTATCATGAATAAAAGTTTCGATATTCAGGCGTTCCGGACCTTCTCCTACAAGTAATAATCGGAGAAAGTGAGATTCAGACAGATTGCCGGTCACTTTTTTCCAGGCTTTCAGTAATGTCAGGTGATCTTTAACAGGATCTAACCGCCCTACATGCATAAAAATAATATTTTCCGGAGAGAATCCGAAATCTGTTTTTGATATATTTGTATATAATTCAGCGTTAAACTTTTTTTCATCTACCCCGTTTTTAATGACCACAAGTTCTTTTACCTGCTTCCCGAAAAGTCGTTGGTTACTTTTATTTACGGTAGGGCTGACGGCAGTCAGGTATGATGTATTCAGGCGAAATGCAAGTCTTTCTATCTTCAGACTTAACCCTGTTTTCAAAGACTTGGGGAGTATCTCATGATGCAAAGAATGTTCGGTTTTTACAAACCGGACTTTGGGTAGTACTTGCCGGCAAAGAAAAGATACCATCAACAGCCGGACGGCATTCAGGGATACATGAACAATATCCGGTTGAATCTCTGATAATATCTTTTTCAGCAATCTGTATTGTTTTAGAAGAAGACCCGGACTGACAGTTTCGGAATAATTCAAAGGAAGTATTTTTACCTGCACATGAGGTAAAACTTCCGGCAACAGATCATTATATTGATTGGATAAAACAACAAGAGATACATCAAATTTTTCCGGATCCAGGCCATTACAGATATTGATTACCACCCGCTCTACACCTCCGGTAACCAGATAATTCATGATATGTAAGACTTTTATTTTTGCCATTTCCCGGAATATTTATGATTTGTATTTTTTTCGGAGCAAATGGAACAATCTTCTATATGGATACAAAAATATGTTTTTTCCGGAAGGAAAAGGGAATATTTTTGTATGTTTTTTTAAAAAGTGACATGCCAGAAACCAGCGAAATCCCATCATCAATTCAAAGTCATCGGAATTATATACTTGTTTTTCCAGGTTGGTATTGATCAGTTTTAACATCCATTTCTTCAAATCAGATAAGTAATTTTCCCCGACTTCAGTTTCCCTTCCTTTTAAAATTGACAGGTAGCGATGAACAGAGAATTCCTCTTCGGAAGGCTGGATTCCAATCATTGATAACTGTTTCAATAATAATTCTTTATGTCGGTCATTCATGACTTCCTTTGCCCGGTGGCTTGCATTCTCCGGATGCCATCTGTATTGAAACAATATTTCCGGAAGGGATGCAAATTTACCTTTGCAAGAGAGATTCATCCAAAGTTCATAATCTTCGGCTACATTATATTGTTCGTTGTATGCGATATCTCTGACATCATTACCTCTGACCAATACAGAGGAATGAACAAAAGGATTCTGGTACAGCAGACTAATCTTCAATAATTGATCTTCTTCCGGCAAGATAAAGAAAACAGATCCGTCTGTTGTTCTGACATTACAGGCGCACAGTACATAATCCGGATGTTTATCAAGAAAACCTACTTGTTTTTCAAATCGTGTCTTTTCTGAGATATCATCAGCATCCATGCGTGTAACATAGCGTCCTTTAGAGTGTTGTAAGCCAATATTGGATGATTTGGAAACACCCATGTTTTGTTGGTTCCGGAGTATTGTGATCCGATTGTCATGGAAGGATTTGATTATTTCGATCGAACCATCGGTAGAACCATCATCCACAACAATCAATTCCCAGTCATCAAGAGTTTGTTTCAAAATACTCTCAATGGCTTCTCCAATATACTTTTCTGCATTGTATACAGGCATGATGGCTGATACTATGGGTGTGTCATTCTTCATAGACGGATCCAGGATGTTGGTAATAAATCGCTTACTTTTTGATTTTCTTTTTCATCAGACAACCATTGTTTGGGAGCAATTACCATTTGATCTTTAAAGTTGCCAAGCCATGCTCCCCACCAGCTAAAAGAACTATTGGCGCAGATATGGTGTTTGCATTGACTCATCAGGTAAATATCTGTTGTAGCCGGATTATCCGGTATGAAATGGACATTTATCTTTTTCAGTAAATCTGTTTTTTCTACCCATTCTTTATCATCTGAAAAGGCATAAAAGACAGGATTTTCCACACTTTCTTTAATCTTCAGAATAGATTCTTTGTAATAAGATTCGCTGCATATCCCATGATAATGATTAGTAAGATAATCACCTCTACGGAAATGAATGCTTACAGATGCTGTTTCTCTGATTGAAGACAATAGTTTTTCATTTTCTCCGGATAAAGGTTCTTTCAGAGAAAAATCGGATCTTAATTCTTCTTTTATGGATTGAAAGTATTGATACGATTGGAAAAATCCGGATAAACAGGTATTGTCCCTTATTTTTTCAATCCGGGAATCATATTGATAAGCGAAAGTTTCTTTGAATAAAGTGACCCGGTTCAATTTCCGGTAAAGAAGATTCAATATCCTGTAAAACAAAGACCTTTTTTTGCGACAAAGATAATAGGCAGACCATTCTTTTTCTGTTGCTAAATTGGCTTTCAGGACAAAATTTCCCAGTTCATACGAACGGGGAGTATCTCCCGGAGCGGTATTGTCCAGCGTAAAAGTATCAAGTTTAAATGGCACATGTAGCCGCATTGCCTGAAAATGGGCAACAGCATATTGGAACATTTGATTTCCAAGGCCTCCATTTAATTGTACTATAAGCATATGTTCCGGTTATTTCTTTTTTAATGTAAATATTCCGCAACCATAATGGCAACCACAATTATTTGATATCAATACTTCATTCAACTCTATTTCTGCATGAATATTTCCGGCATCATCTACATAGGAAAAAGAAATAAGTTGGAAATAAATTTTCAGAAGATTCAATAAATACTGCAGACCAAAAACCCGGTGTGCATTGAACTCTATTCTTTGTTCCCCGATGGGAACAGAAAGATAGCAGATACCTCCTGTTTTCAGAATTTGAACAAGATTTTGAATGCCTTTGATATGTCCTTCCGGATCAATCTGATCTCCATATCTACCCAAACCAAAATGCTCTATTACATGCAGGGAAGAAATAGAATCACAATAATCACAGAACTCTTTACTGATTGCAGTCAAATCCTGTTGTACAAAGATAATATTTTTAACTTTTGAATCAATTGCCCGGATATCCATTACCTCAATGGGCCTGAAACTGGCCACATGGGCCACAAACCCATCAATCCGGGAACCTATATCCAGATGTTTTTCCGGATTATTCTTGAAAATCTGTTGGGCCACATATAAGTCCTGGCTGAAATAAATGCCTTGGGCAACACCTCCCTGATCATATTTGTCTAATAGACAGGGATAATTTTTCTTCAAAGGAAACTCTTTTTTATCTTTTATTAAACGCTTGAACTGACGTGCTGTCCGGTAATACCAGGGCAGTTGTATAATCGAACGATATATTTTGATGAAAGAAATGCCTGTAATCAATTTGAAAAACCGGATCATATATGTTTAATTTTATTACGGAATAATTCTTCTGCTTCTTCTATAATTTTAGCTTTAAGTATCTTTAGCATAAAGAAATAGATTGCCATACAGACCAATATCTTTAATGCAAATTTTAACCAGAGATGATCTATTCCCAGTGTAATGTAATAAGTACAGAAGAGGGAAAATATCGTTAATGCCAAAAACGGAATGACATCCAAACAAAAGTCTTTTAGCTTATATTGTATTATTTTTGATGCAACAGCGGTATTCCATAAAGCAAAACTAAGATTAATGATACAGGTTCCCCATAATGAAAAAATAATCCCATGATTGATGGTAAGTAAGATCATCAATAAACAAGATATACAACGTAATATTTCTATATTCAATATCTTCTGTGATTTACCATGAGTCATTAGCATTTGGATGGATAATGTATTGATAGGATATAGTAATGAGTTCAAACACAATATCTTCAAATAAGGAGTAATGAATATCCATTCTTTTTTCGGAACAAGTAAGGTGAAAAACTCATCGGCAATAAACGCCATTCCAAGTATGGACGGAAAGGCAATAAATGCCATAATTTTCAAAAATTTCCGGAATGCCCTTCTTTGCCGCTCAATATCATTTTTCTCCAACTGGTTCAATATGGGATAGGCTACCGAAGATATGGGGGCTTGGACGATCTCGGCCGGAGTCATACTATATCTCTGGGCCTGGCTATAATAGCCAGCTTGTGTAGCATCATAATATTTTCCTATGATAAGAGAATAAAGAGATCCTGTAATCTGTGATACAATGCCTTGCAATAATATCTTGGAACCAAAAGAAAACATCTCTTTGATCAATGTCAGGGAGAATATTTTTTTTGGTCTCCAATCGCTATACAACCATAGAAGCATCACTTTGGAAAGTGACAGGCTGATGCTTTGAAATACAAGGGCCCATACGGAGTAACCCAAGTATGCCAGATACAGTCCGGTTAATCCGGAAATGCAAAGAGATATAAAATTGATTTTTGCTAAATATTTGAATTGAACTTCTTTAACCAGGATTGTATTTTGAATACTACCAGAGGCATTGATAATAAAAGTCAAAAAGAGTACCCTGGATATATTTGTCAGTTCGGGAATATCGTAAAAGGAAGCAATAAGTGGCGCTGAAAAAAATAAAATGACATATACCAGAATACTAATAGATATGTTCAGATAGAAAATAGATGAGTAATGAGCTGGTGTAGGATGTTTGATCCGGATCAATGCCTGGGAAAATCCGCTATCCAGAAGAACTGCAGCTATCACATTAAAAATAGCCAACATAGCGATTACTCCATATGTTTCCGGAAGGAGCAGATTTAGCATCAGTATGCCTAAGACTGTTTGGATCGTTTGCTGGACAACACGATCCAAAGAACTCCATTTAAGGCCCTTTAATGCTTTACCTTTTAAGTCGTCGCTCATAATATCTTATAGTTAAGGAATTACGAATTACGAATTAGGAATTACGAATTATTTTTCATGCGTCAGCCAATTCGTAATTCCTAATTCGTAATTCGTAATTCTATTTAACTTCGCTTCCCGGAAGTACATCTGACATAGGCGTGATGACAGCCAGTTTGCCGTCAGCATTTTCCGCAGAAAGTATCATTCCCTGAGATTCTATGCCTTTCAGTTTACGGGGTTCCAGATTAGCGATGAAACAAACATTTTTGCCAATCAGATCTTCCGGATTGTAATGTTGTGCGATACCGGAAACGATTGTCCGGCCACCCAGTCCATCATCGATTTTGAATTGGAGCAATTTGTCTGCTTTGGGGACTTTCTGGCAGTCGATGACTTTTCCTACCCGGATATCCAATTTTCCGAAATCGTCGAAAGCAATATTGGTTTTTTGAGGATTGGCTTTATAATTGGCCAATTCATTTGCTTTTTTAGATGCCTGAAGTTTTTGTATTTGTGCTTCGATCACATCATCTTCTATTTTCTCGAACAACAGTTCCGGTTGTCCGAGTACATGACCTTCCGGCAATAAATCCAATTGTCCTAACTGGGCCCATAGCAAGTGATCTTTTGCAATAAATGATTTTATTTTAGCAGAAGAAAATGGCAGGAATGGTTCGAAAGCAATCGCCAGATTTGCAGTTATCTGCAAGCTGAGATTCAGGATAGTAGCTGTCCTTTCCATATCTGTTTTTGCCAATTTCCAGGGTTCCATATCTGCTAAATACTTATTCCCGATGCGCGCCAGATTCATGGCTTCTTTCAATGCATCCCGGAAACGGTAATTATTCAGATAGTCTTCCATAACAGCTTTCACTTCCGAAAATTCGGCGAAAGTCTGTTTGTCGTAATCTGTTAAAGCTCCACATGTCGGAACTTTCCCATCAAAATATTTTTGAGTCAATACCAGTGCCCGGTTGATAAAATTACCCAGGATGGCAACTAATTCATTGTTGTTTCTTGCCTGAAAATCTTTCCAGGTAAAATCGTTATCTTTGGTTTCCGGAGCGTTGGCTGTCAATACATAACGCAACACATCCTGTTTGCCCGGGAATTCTTCCAGATACTCATGCAACCATACAGCCCAGTTGCGGGAAGTGGAAATTTTATCTCCTTCCAGATTCAGGAACTCGTTGGCGGGAACGTTTTCCGGCAGGATGAAAGAACCATCTGCTTTCAGCATGGATGGAAATACAATACAATGGAACACAATATTATCTTTACCGATGAAATGTACCAGTTTGGTATTCTCATCTTTCCACCACTTTTCCCAGTCGTTGGGAGCATATTCAATCGTATTGGAAATATAGCCGATAGGAGCATCGAACCAGACATAAAGCACTTTACCTTCAGCACCTTCTACAGGGACAGGAACGCCCCAGTCCAGGTCGCGACTTACAGCACGTGGATGTAAACCCATATCCAGCCAGGATTTACATTGACCGTAAACATTGGATTTCCATTCTTTATGATCTTCCAGAATCCATTTTTTCAACCAGGTTTCATGTTTGTCTAAAGGTAAATACCAGTGTTTGGTTTCTTTCAATACAGGAATACTGCCACTGATGGCCGATTTCGGATGGATCAGATCCAGCGGACTTAAGGAAGTTCCGCAAGCTTCACACTGGTCGCCGTATGCCCGTTCATTATGGCAATGCGGACATTCTCCGGTGATATATCTGTCCGCCAGAAATTGTTTAGCCTCTTCGTCATAATATTGTTCGGAAGTTTTTTCAAGAAACTCTCCTTTATCAAATAATCTGCGGAAAAAATCCGAAGCCGTTTGATAATGAATCGAAGAAGTGGTCCGGGAATAAATGTCAAAAGTAATTCCGAAATCTTCGAAAGATTTTTTGATGATATAATGGAACTTATCTACCACATCCTGTGGAGTAATTCCTTCTGCTTTAGCTTTTAAAGCAATAGGCACTCCATGCTCATCAGAACCTCCGACGAAAAGCACTTCTTCTCCTTTCAGGCGAAGATAACGGGCGTAAATATCGGCCGGAACATATACCCCGGCAAGGTGTCCGATGTGGACAGGTCCATTGGCATAAGGCAACGCAGATGTGATCAGGGTGCGTTTGAAAGATTTGCTCATATACTTTTGTTCTTTTTGATTTCTGGAATACAAAGGTATACTTTTTATTCCTGTAAAATAGTAGAATGATACTATTTTTCGTCTTTTTTGAGAGATAATTAGTGGTGAATGTAAAATGAAAATGTGTTATTTTGCAGGTAGAACATCCCACACAATAAGCAGATTTCGGAAAAGCAGGGTAACTTAACTGGCAGTCAGTTAAATGTGCGCTATTATGTATTATTTTTCCGATAGGGAAAAACGCAAATTAAGCAGAATAACGCAGGGGGACGGTTTCCAAATCGTTACCCGATACGAATCGGATGTGTGCTCGTATATGATTATTATTCAGCATTTTGCGCAATTTTGCATAGCAGCAAATAGCTCAATTGAAAGTAATGTATGACCGCAAGGACGAGGCGAGGGAAAAATTTCTGAACCTGCATGAATTTACCCAGCGGAAAGAGCAAGAAATATCTGCTGCCGAAATCCGATTAGAGCAACTCAAACAGGATTATGAGCCGTACAAGGCGCAGGAAGATATAAATCTGTTGCTTGAAGTGTTTCCGAGCCTGAGCGAACGCCTGCGTATAGCAAAGCTATGCAAAGGTATCGGGCTAGCCGTAGATGCAATTAAACAGCTTCTCAAGGGTGAGGTTGTAACGGTCAACGGCAAACGTCATTCACCCGAACATGGCCAATCATTCAGCGTTCAGGAAGCTAAATTGCAGCTATTCAAAGGGCGAGATAATCCCGATAAGCTAAAATTATCAATCAACGGCAAAAATATCCCCGGCTGGTTCAAACAAAAGTATCAGGAACTGAAACATGTCGTGCGACCGCATATTAAGCCTCCCGAGAATAAAAGAAAAGAAATGAAACAATAAACAAAGCAGTTTCATCATATATGATTATCTTTGCTCAATAATGTCTGACAGGCTTACAACAACTCTTGATTGATGTATTTTAACCTATTCATTTAAATAACTTAGAATGATGAAAGCTCTTAAATTTTCCCTTCTTTTTTTTCTATTTATAATAGCAAATAACCATGTCTGGTCTCAAACTCATGAGCTTTATTTAGAACAAAAGAATATCGTTATTGATAGCATGATCAATACATGGTGCAGTCACGACATGTTTAATGGAGGTATAGTCATACTTCAAAAAGGAGAAATCATATATCAACGCTCGACAGGTTATGCTGATTTTGAAAAGGAAACACCTAATACAAGCTCCTCTTATTTCAATCTTGCTTCTATTTCCAAGCCTTTTACAGCCATTGCTATACTTCAGCTTGAAAATAAAAAAAAATTAGAATTGACAGACAAGCTTATCCAATATTTTCCGGACTTCCCTTATGCCGACGTGACCATTTCTCAATTGTTGTCCCACACTTCTGGCTTGCCTGAAGCTGACCAGTTTGAGAAACCATTTATAACATCAAACCCTTATGAAATCTTATCAAATCAACAAATCTATAACGACTTAATCAAATTAGATATACAA
>JAVBMQ010000222.1:0-7909 GCA_031552335.1 Bacteroidales bacterium
ATTCGGGTTCATATCCGGATGATATTTTCGGGCTCATTTACGGTACGCTTTTTTTACATCATCCGGTGATGCTGATTTGTCTAAAGCCAGTATTTTATAATAATCTATATAGGCCATGACTGATGGTTTTATTATAGATGAACAAAAATTGGGAAATAAAGGTTTGGAAGAAATGGCGTTTTTTAACACATAGTTAAAAAAATCTTATTTATGAAGCATAAACAAAAACTCCAATCCTCCTTGTTTCCTGTTTTTTGCCAGTACTTCACCTTTATGAAATAAAATAGCATTTTTAACGATGGAAAGGCCTAACCCGGAACCACCGGTATCCCGAGTACGTCCTTCATTGATCCGGTAAAAACGATCAAATATCCTGGGAAGATGTTTTTCTTCAATGCCTGTTCCGGTATCAAAATAAGAGAAGTAATAAAATTCCGTATCCTCCATGTAATTATCAATCGAAATAGAAATATCGTTACCTGCATAAGAGATTGAATTATCCATTAAATTTCTGAAAATGGAATATAACAAAGTTCTGTTTCCGAAAACCTGTACTTCAGGTGCTACATGAATGTCTAACTTGATATGTTGTCTGAGCAGTTTATCTGATAAATCTTCCTGTAATTCGTTGAGTAGAGGTAAGATTTTTACATTTTCTTTTTCAAACATCTCGGCAGCTTCTTCAATCCTGTTGATTAATGAAATATCACGGATCAGGTCAGACAAGCGTATCGTTTGAGAAAAAGCCCGTTCTATAAACTGCATCCTTTTTTCTTCAGGCATGCCTGGTTGTTCCTTTAATGTTTCCAGATAGCCCCGGATACTGGTAATAGGAGTCCTCAGGTCATGCGCAATATTATTCGTCATTTCTTGTTTCAGCAAACGGTTTTTTTCCAATTTAGTAACATCATTCAATATCACCTCAAAGCTTCCGTCATCAAAACGGACAGCCTGTAGATTAAAAAATTTACCATTCTTATTGATACTTGCAGTAAATAAATGACTACCGCTATTCCTGTCATTCAGAAATTGCTGAAGATCGATGAATTCGGTGGTTTCAAAGAACTGATATACATTCAGTGTAGGATTATCGCTCAATACATTCAAGTATTGGATAAAATGCGAATTTGCATAGATCTTTTCCCGTTTACGGGAGAAGAAACAAACACCTTCCTGTGAATACTGAAAATGCTGCAATAATTTTTCGCGTTCCACAGCAATCTTCCTTTTACTCCGGCTCAATTGTTTATACAATTCAACGATTTTATGCCCGATTTCTCCCAATTCATCAGAAGGAAAAGCAATTTTATCTACATCTGCATTACCAGTCTGTGCTGATACTACAAAATCTTTTAACTGCGATATTGATTTACCAAAACGATTCGATAAATAAACCAGTGCCAATAAAGCAACAAAAAACAGGAAGATTATAAAATATAAAAAGACATAATCCGGTTGAAGAAAATTCTTAATATTCACATCATATGGCAAAGCAACACGGACAAAATATCCATCATAATGCCTTGCGAAATAAAGGAACTCAATATTCATGGAAGTCGACTTCCGGATATTCGATCCATAAGATCTAAGCATAGCCTTTCTGATTTCCGGTCTGTCTTTATGATTTTCCAAAGATTCCGGATGTTGTATATCATTATCATAAAGCACCTTCCCTCCATCATTGATAATTGTAATCCGGATACTGTCGGGAAGAATCGGAAGTAAATGGGAAATTTGCTCCATTCCATCAGGGAAAAGATGCTCCTGCTCAATATATTCATAAATCAGCATGGCATAAGCATTCTGATCTGAGGATAAAATTTCTTCTTTAAATTTCCGTTCCCTATCCCGCTCAAAAACGATGATTCCAACGGTAAAAATAGCAAATACAATGAAGAAATAAAGAAATATCTTTTGTCTGTATTTAAGTTTCATTTGATTAGAAATGCCTGCTCCCGGAAGGGGATTTGTAAGGCGCTTTTTTAAGTTAATAAATCATCTCTTTATCTCAGATACTGAAACAATACCCATATCCTGTCCGGTTTACAATATGGGATCCGTATGTTCCCAGTTTTTTCCGCAGACGTGTGATATGCACATCTACTGTCCGGTCTAATACATAACCATCTTCTTTCCAGACTTTATTCAGGATATCTTCCCTGTTATATACACGTCCTGGATTCTGTACCAGTAAAACCAATATTTCAAATTCTTTTTTAGTCAACACAATATCTTTTCCTTTGACATATACCTGTTTACTTTCATGATTGATCTCCAGATCGTCAATAATGATATTTTCTTCGACAGATTCAATTGTTTTGCTCCTTTTAATCACAGCTTTCACCCGTGCAATCACCTCTTTTACCGAGAAAGGCTTTGAGATATAATCATCTCCGCCGACAGAAAATCCGGTAAGCATGTCATTTTCCGTATCCTTGGCCGTTAAAAAAATAATAGGAACCTGATCACCTTGTTTCCTGATTCTCTGGGCCAATTGCAGGCCTGAAATCCCTCCCATCATAATGTCCAGCAAAATGAGTTGGAAATCACCCGGAAGTTTGACCAAAGCTGTTTCTGCAGAATGAGCCGTTTCCACCGAGAAATTCTCATTTTCCAGATTGAATTTCAAAACTTCACAGATATCGACTTCATCATCGACCACCAGTATTTTCCCTTTTGTTTTATTTGTTTCCATGCCTGATATCCTTTCCTTCCATTAGATAAATGGCTGCTTCTGCAATATTTGTTGCATTATCTCCGATCCGTTCAATATTATATGAAATGCTATTGATATTGGTAATATTTCTCAGATCCTGCGAACTTAATAATTTTTCTTTGAAAGTTTCCAGTAAATTGTCATTTATTTCACGCCAGAGAGCATCAACCTTATCATCTGTAGAAATTGTAAGATGCGCCATTGAATTGTCTTCACAAGTAAAAGAAAACACGGCATTTCTCACCATTTCTTCGGCATATTTGAGCATTTTTGAAATCTTTTTATTGAAATTCTTAAAATGTTCGACAGCCAAATCTGTAGTTTGCAGAAAACCACTTACATTCAGAATCAAATCACCGATTCTTTCAAGATAAATGGTCATATCATGATAAGCAATAATTTTGCGTAAATCCATTGCTTTCGGATTGAAAAGAAAAATTGCATTGATTACTTCCTCACGCATTTTCACATCCAATCCATCGATTAAAGTCTCATTTTTCGAGATTTCATCGAACATTTCCGGTTTTCCGGGATCAGTCAGGACATTTCTGATAATACTCATTTGTTTCAGGACAATTTCAGATAAGAGGTTGAAATCGCCTGATATTTTCTCAAGATATCTGGATTTAATTGTTTCCATCATTATTCATTTTTATTTTAACCAAAAACTCCTGTCAAATACTCTTCTGTACGCTTGTCACGCGGTTTCGTAAACATCTGCCTGGTTGTATCATATTCAACCAGATCACCCAGGTACATAAACATCGAATAATCAGAAATACGGGCGGCCTGAGACATGTTATGTGTTACGATAATGATCGTAAATTGTTCTTTCAGTTCCAGTAATAGCTCTTCTATGCGATTGGTTGAAATAGGATCCAAAGCTGAAGTCGGTTCGTCCATCAACAATATTCCAGGTTTCAGGGCCAAAGCACGGGCAATACAAAGCCGCTGTTGTTGTCCTCCTGATAGAAAAGATCCCCTTTTAGTCATGTTGTCTTTCACCTCATCCCAAAGTCCCACATTTCGCAAACCGGTTTCCACAATCTCATCTTTTTCCTCTTTTTTCAGACGGATTCCATTGAGTTTATATCCGGCCAGTACATTGTCATAAATACTCAGGGTAGGAAACGGATTGGGGCGTTGGAAGACCATTCCTGCGCGTCGGCGAACCTCCATCGGGTCCATATCCAGTACATTCTTGCCATTAAGTAAAATCTCTCCCGTTGTTTTAATGTTGGAATACAACTCATGCATCCGGTTGATGGCCCTCAGCAAAGTACTCTTTCCGCAACCGGAAGGCCCCATAATCGCAGTAATCGTATGAGGTTTAACGCCTGCACTTACATTATTCACAGCATTTTTCCCCGGTGTATACGAAACACAAACGTCTTTCAGCTCCAACAAATATTCTTTTTCCGACATTATTCTTTATTCTTAGTTTTCACTTTTTATGATATTCTCCATTTATCGGCCACTCGTTTGGCAATCATATTCAGTGTCAGGATTAATAAAAGTAAAAGTAACGATGATGACCAGATCATATCAACCAAATTGGGATCATTGTAAAATTCCCAGATCAGCAAAGGGATAGAACTTGTGGGTTTATTGATATCCCAGTTCACGGCAGAAGCACCTAAAGCAGTCAGCATCAACGGAGCAGTCTCTCCCATCACCCGGGAAACAGCCAATAAAATTCCCGTAAACAAGCCCCCAAAGGCAGAAGGCAAAAGTACTTGCAAAATAACATTCGTATAAGATGCTCCTAAAGCTAATCCAGCCTCCTTTAATGTACCCGGAAGCATTTTCAATGTCTCTTCCGTAGAACGTATGATGAGAGGCAACATCATAATGGCAAGGGCTACACTTCCCGCCAGGGCAGAATAACTATGCAAAGGTTTCACCACCCAGGCATATGCTATGATTCCGACAACAATGGATGGAGTTCCCTGTATTAAATCGGTCAAATAGCGAATCAAGCCCGAAAAACGGGTTTGGGATTTCTCCGACAGGTAAATTCCTGTTAATATTCCGATAGGAATCGCTATCACAATGGCTAGAGCCAATATCAATATACCTCCTGTAATACCATTCAACACCCCTCCGGGGATTGTTTCTCCACTTATTTTAGCCAGCATAGCATCCATTGATGTTGGCGCTACTTCCGTAAACAAGCTGAAATTGAATTGTTTGTATCCTTTTTTCAATAATTCCCACAGGATAAAGAAAAGAGGCAGCATGGTTATTCCCGACAACAAACATACGGAAAAAAAGAAGATTTTATTCTTTGCCAGGCGGAATTTAATGTTGGTATCTTTCTTCATAAATAAATTAGCTTCATACAATCTTTCTCATTGCCAGTTTGGCAACAGAATTGATTATTGCAGTGATTAAAAACAACAACAGTCCTATAGCAATCAAAGAACTTAGTTTCAGTCCGGATGCTTCTCCAAATTGATTGGCAATAATACTCGCCATCGTATTACCGGTATCTGTGATAGATTTCGGGATATTGTTAGTATTTCCGATGAGCATGGTAACTGCCATTGTTTCTCCTAATGCACGACCTAAAGCGAGGATATAAGAGGCCAAAATACCTGATCCTGCCATAGGAAAGCTCACATACCGTATGACTTCCATATTGGTTGCCCCGAGGCTATATGCACCTTCTTTCAGATCATTGGAAACCATAGAAATAAATTCGGAACTTAAAGAAGATGCATAGGGGATAATCATAATGGCCAATACAATGGAAGCTGTCAGAATACCAAAACCCTGTTCGTTCAATCCCCATTCCACAATGACAGGACGAAGGGTGTAAAAGCCCCATAAACCAAAGACTATGGAAGGGATTCCGGCCAACAGATTGACAATAGAACCAACAATCGATGCTATTTTTGTTCCCTTGAAATATTCACCGGTAAAAAGGGCAACGGGAAATGAAAAAGGAATACAAAAAATCAAAGCCAGCAAAGAAGTCATTAAGGTTCCACATATAAAAGACATGGCTCCATATTTTTCCTGACCGGTACGCGGATCCCAATCGGAACTTGAAATAAATTCTCCTATACCGAAATGCCGGAAAGCATCAAAAGACTGACTAACCAAGGCATATATGATCCCGGATGTCAACAACAGTATCAAACATGCTGAAGAAAAAAGGAGATATTTGAATAATCTATCTTTCATTTGAGTTCTTTGCTGACAGATATCACATTATTTTGATAAGACATTTCCGTTGAAGGTGATAGATTTCACCAGGTTCTTTGCATTTTCCAATGCCAGTGCAGGCAGGGGTGAATAATGGACATTCGCGGCAAGGGATTGTGCTTGATTACTGACCATGTAGTCCAGTAGAGATACTACACCTTTGGCTTGAGATTCATTTCTGCCGGCATAGGATTGTTCTTTGTAAACAATGATCCATGTAAAGCAACTGATGGGGTATGCACTTTCTGCAGGGGAATCGGTAATCATCGTCCTCATATCTGCCGGCAACTCTACATCTGCTGCAGCTGAAATACTTTCTGTAGATGCTTTGATAAAATTACCTGCTTTGTTTTGCAAGATCGCACTGGGAATTCCTAAAGTAAGGGCATATTCGGAGCCAATATAACCGATCGTTCCGGCAGTCTGCTGGATAGTTCCTGCTACTCCGGGGTTTCCTTTGGAAGCAATACCTACTTCCCATTTAAGAGATTTACCCGTTCCCATTTTTGCGGCCCAGTCAGCACTGACTTTTGTCAGATAATCGCTGAATACATAAGTAGTACCACTACCATCTGAACGATATACTGTGGTGATCGTTTTGTTCGGAAGTTCTATAGCCGGATTGAATGCTTTGATAGCCGGATCATTCCATTTTTTTATTTTTCCAAGGAAGATATCAGCAACTAGTGTTCCGTTCAATTTTAGTTCTTTGACTTCCGGGAGGTTGTATGCTAAAACCACAGCTCCCATACAGGTAGGAATATGTATTACTTCTGCCGGTATTTCTTTTAGCTCTTCATCTGTGAGGAATGCGTCTGAAGCTCCGAAATCTACTGTTTTATCAGATAAGCTGCGGATACCTCCACCGCTTCCGATGCCTCCATAAGTGACTTTATTTCCTGTTTTTTTAGTGAAATTTTCAAATACTACTTTATAATATGGCAAGGGAAATGTTGCCCCTGCACCAGAGAGTTCTACTTTACTTGTTTCATTATCACTGTCTTTTGCTTTTTGCTTACAGCTTGTTGTAATAACTAAGGCTGATAAGGCTATGATCCAGATTTTTTTCATTGTAATAATATGTTTATGAATTACATTGCAAGATTACTTCAAGAATATAATGTTATTATTACGAAATTGTTGCGATTTTGTTAAGAGTGTTGTGTTACTTTTTTTGCTGCGCCAAAAAAAGTAACCAAAAAAAGGCGCTTTTGTCAAAATGAACTTGCTCAATCGCCTGCGGCTCTTTCGCTTCAGACAGAATTTTGACAACAAGGTATGCCCCCCAAACCCCCGAGGGGGATATCCGGGCATAAAGCCCGGGTAGGATTTGCAGGTTTTGCATACATTACATTTGATGCGATTCTTGCGTTTCTTGCACAGACACAATACATTGCGGCTCTATCGGGCACTTGTTAAATAAACATTTGTTGTGAATTTTGCCTCATTGTAATTTTTATGGTGGGCGCAATATTTTATTGATTGACATTATTGGGCGCAAATCTTCCAAACATGACTGGACACCCCCCATCCCTACAAATAAATGCCACAAAAAATACAATAAATGCAATAATATCCATAGGGGTGAGATCTGCCTACCCAATAATGTCAATCAATCAAAACAAACAATCCCAACCTGTCACGTGCGTCAGCCGACCGGCCTTAGGAAAAAAGCGTAAAGAAAAATACGCAGTGAAGGCGTTAAAAACGAAAAACTGTTTGAGCGTAGCCGGAGGCGTAGCGAGTTTTTTTCGTTTAGCCGCAACGCAGTATTTTTTAGCTTTTTTCCGGCAGCCTTGAATTTTTTGTTACATATAGATTTGCACAGTGATTGTTTATTAAAGAAAAGGGGTTGCAGTGAACTACCTTTGTTACTAAGCCTCAATGCTTTCAAAAAGAATTAGACTGCAACTTCCTTTCAGAGAACGATGCCAGTTAGAATTTTAGGTTTCAAGACCTGTTATATGTATTAGCACTGTTCTC
>JAVBMQ010000031.1:0-9520 GCA_031552335.1 Bacteroidales bacterium
CATCTAAGGCAATGATAATCTTTTTCATACGAAAAAAAAGTTGAAAATTGAGCTTACAAAGATAATGATAAAAGTGATGAAATCACAATTTAAAATCGTTCAATGAAGTAGTCACATTCAAATGAAAAGAAGTAGCTGACGGATGAAATTGTCCCACAGAAACTCCGAGATTAAAAGCTTTAACACGAATTCCTCCTCCAATGGAAAATCCTCCCAGCCTGTTTCCTGTTTCTATACTCAAATCAGATCCGACTTTAGGATTGTAACCTAATGCCACCCATACATTGTCTGTGGGAAGAAATTCTGCTCCGAAAATCAAGTGTTTGAAAAATGTATTAAAAAACGAGTCTTCTTTTGTATCACCCTCTGTTATCGAGTCAAACTCCCACTGGGTCAAATGCAAGGCTGTAATAGAAAAACGAATAGGCGCATGAGCCAAACGTTTGGTAATCCCCATTTGAATATCCCATGGAATAGGTGCATAATCATCATTATAGGGCTTCACCTGCGCTCCCAGATTCTTACCTGCAATTCCGAAAGAAAGGTCATTATCAACATGGTAATAATTCAATCCGACATCAACAGCTAGTCCTAATGAAGTATATTGATCAAAAGCCGAATATATAAATTTAGCAGCTACCCCTCCTGTCCAGGTATCAGACAAATACCGGGAAAAAAAAGCATTTACACAAATATCTTTGGCAGAGATTTCTCCCATAGACACATTGTCAATCGTTGTTTCCTGAAATTTTCCGTAATCCACAAAATTCACACCCACCCCCCAGGTATTATAATCTCCCCAGGCTTTAGAAAAAGCCACATTGCCTGCTTTGATATCACCTAAGTAGCTATTAAAACCCAAGTTCACATTCATATCCATTTCCTGTCTTAAAAGGGCCGGATTATGAAACACTAGAGAAAGGTCATTATCCCCTACGGAAACATTGTCTCCTCCCAACGCTTCAGCACGGGTGGAAACAGGAAGATTCAAAAATTCAAAAACTTTATCAGTCCCTTGAGAGAGCACTGATGAACATATGAATAGCGATATTATGAACAAAATATTTCTCATCATGTTATATAACGAAAATAAAAGCAAAAAGGTATATCTCTATTAATAAAATTTTATTTTTTGAGGTAATTCGGGAAATTCATGTAATTTTGCCGGAAGAGAAAAAATGGATATTTTAAATTTTCAACTATAAAATTATGAAGATTATTTCGTACAATGTCAACGGAATTCGTGCTGCACTGAGTAAAGGCCTTGCAGAATGGATAGAAACAAGCAATGCAGATATGATCTGTTTTCAGGAAACAAAGGCTCAACCGGATCAAATAGACCGAATTCTATTTGAAAGTATGGGATATCATTGTTTATTTAATTCTGCAGAAAAAAAAGGATATAGCGGAGTGGCCATTCTCAGCAAAAAAATTCCTGATTATTATTCTTTTGGAATAGGAAATGAACTTTTTGATAAAGAAGGAAGAGTGATCAGGGCTGATTTTGGTGATGTTACCATTGTATGCGCTTATATTCCATCAGGAACAACAGGAGATATTCGCCAGGCTTTTAAAATGGAGTTCCTGAAGATTTTTACTGATTATTTAAAAAATTTAAGAAAAGAACGTCCTAAACTACTGATATGTGGCGATTATAATATTTGTCATAAACCAATCGACATCAACCACCCTGAACGACACAATAATGTATCCGGCTTCCTGCCTGAAGAACGGGAATGGTTTGATTCTTTTATTGAATCCGGTATGGTTGATACTTTCAGAGAATTCAACAAAGACCCCAATCAATATAGTTGGTGGAGCTTCCGAGCGGGTGCACGAGCTAAGAATCTGGGTTGGAGAATTGATTATCACATCATAACGGATGAATTACATCCACAACTCTCAGGAGCAAGCATTTTACAGGAAATTGCATATTCAGATCACTGTCCGGTGATGGCGGAAATCGATATTTAATTACGAATTACGAATTAGAAATTACGAATAAAAATCTTCTGAGACTAATTATTCGTAATTTCTAATTCGTAATTCGTAATTATCATCATTTTTCCCTCATAAAAATATTAATCGGTGTCCCTTTCAGATTCCAGTTATCCCGTATCCGATTTTCGAGAAATCGTTTATATGGCTCTTTTATCCATTGGGGCAGGTTACAAAAAAATACGAAAGAAGGTATTTGCGTATTTGGTAACTGTGTGATATACTTAATTTTAACAACCTTCCCTTTATTTACTGGTGGAGGTGTTTTTTCTATTAAAGGAAGTAATACTTCGTTTAATTGGTGAGTAGATATCTTTGTTTTTCGGATATCATATACATCTTGAGCTGTTTCCAGTATTTTGAAAATGCGTTGTTTTGTCAGGGCAGATCCAAAGATGATTGGGACATCGGTAAAGGGGGCTATTTTCTCTTTGATGGCATTTTCAAAAGTTTTGATAACCTTTGTATCTTTATTTTCCACCAAATCCCATTTGTTGACAACAATAACCAGTCCTTTCTTATTTTTTTGTATCAGGGAAAAGATATTCATATCCTGGCTTTCAATGCCACGGGTAGCATCGATCATTAAAACACAAACATCAGCATTTTCTATGGCCCGGATAGAACGGATAACAGAAAAATATTCCAGGTCTTCGTTTACTTTTCCTTTCTTCCTTATACCTGCCGTATCAACCAAATAAAATTTCAATCCGAATTTATCATATTTGGTATATATAGAATCACGGGTAGTTCCGGCAATATCCGTAACAATATTTCTTTCTTCATCCATGAAAGCGTTAACTAAAGAAGACTTTCCTGCATTAGGGCGGCCAACAATAGCTATTCTCGGTAATTCTTCATCTACTTCATCTTCCGTCTGAGGGAGTAACTCTAACATTTTATCCAACAACTCTCCTGTTCCAGAGCCATTTACAGATGAAATACAAAAGGGATCATTTAAGCCTAAAGAATAAAATTCG
Organism: Bacteroidales bacterium; assembly: GCA_031552335.1. GTDB lineage: Bacteria > Bacteroidota > Bacteroidia > Bacteroidales > Azobacteroidaceae > JAISFI01. The sequence goes on from JAVBMQ010000031.1 coordinate 2,979, forward strand.
GCAGCATATGCATGCGACTCATAATTATCTGCCTTATTGGCAACCAATATAACAGGCTTATTGCTTTTCCGGAGGATGTGTGCAACACTTTGATCCAAATCAGCTACTCCATTCTGTACATCTACAACAAAAAGAAGCACATCAGCCTCTTCCATTGCAATCATCACCTGTTTATTGATTTCTTCTTCAAAAATATCGTCGGAATTGACAACCCATCCACCGGTATCTATCACGGAAAATTCCTTTCCACACCATTCGGACTTACCATATTGACGATCACGTGTAGTTCCCGCCTGTTCATTCACAATGGCCTGCCTCGATTTTGTTAACCGGTTAAAAAGAGTGGATTTACCAACATTTGGACGACCTACTATTGCAACTATATTTCCCATTTTACTTTACTTCACTATTGGTGCACACAATGCACGATTCAAACCTAATCTAACTGATAACCGAAAGATTTCAGCAACTTGTCACGGTTTCTCCAATCTTTCTCCACTTTAACATAGATTTCCAAAAAAACTTTTTTCTCAAAAAAACGCTCAATGTCTTTTCGAGCCATCATACCCACCTTTTTCAAAGCTTGTCCCTGATGTCCGATAATAATTCCTTTTTGAGCATCTCTCTCTACGATAATCAACGACTTAATGCGTATGATCTCTTTTTCTTCTTTAAATTGCTCCACCAGCACCTCCACAGCATATGGAATTTCCTGTTGGTAATAAAGCAATATCTTTTCACGGATAATTTCAGTTACAAAGAAACGTGCCGGCTTATCCGTTAAAGCATCTTTCTCAAAATAAGGAGGAGAATCCGGAATTAAACTCTCGATTCTTTTTTTGATATATTCTATATTAAAATTATTGAGAGCTGATATCGGCAATATTTCCGCCTGAGGAAGTATTTCATGCCATTCCAACACTAATTTCTCCAAAGCTTCCTGATTTGTCTGATCAATTTTATTAATCAGTAACAAAACCGGAGAATCCAATTGTTTCACTTTTTGAAGAAAAAAATCGTTTTTATCGATCTTTTCGATTACATCCGTGACATACAACAAGACATCTGCATCACCCAAAGCCGACTCTGAAAAATTCAACATGGATTCCTGCAATTTATAATTAGGACGCAACACACCGGGAGTATCCGAATATACAATCTGCATTTCCGGGGTATTAACAATCCCCATGATACGATGTCGTGTAGTCTGCGCTTTAGATGTAATGATGGAAACCTTTTCTCCCACCAACAAATTCATCAATGTAGACTTTCCTACATTGGGATTGCCGACGATATTTACGAAGCCAGATTTATGCAAAAGAATAAAAAATTATTTCGGATCGTATCCCCATTTCAGATAAGTAGCTCCCCAGGTAAATCCTGCTCCAAAAGCAGTAAGAATGATATTATCTCCTTTTTTCAATTGGGATTCCCAATCCCACAAACACAAAGGAATTGTCCCGGCACTGGTATTTCCGTATTTTTGGATATTAATCATCACTTTGTCGGTAGAAACACCCATTCTATTGGCTACAGCATCAATAATCCGCAAATTAGCCTGATGAGGAACCACCCAGGAAATATCTTCTTTTGACAAATGATTTCTCTCCATCAACTCTACACAAGTATCCGACATATTAGATACAGCATGTCTGAACACTACTTTTCCATCCTGCCAGATAGTATGCATATTTTTCTCAACCGTCTCATGCGATGCAGGAAAAACAGAACCACCACCCCATTGATGTAAATGAGCCAGGCTATTTCCATCCGATCTCATGATAGAGTCGATGATTCCCACATTTTCGGTAGTTGCTTCCAACAAAGCAGCTCCACAACCGTCACCAAAAATCGGGCAAGTATTCCTGTCTGTGTAATTAGTAATTACAGAAAGAACATCTCCTGCAAGCACCAATACTTTCTTATATTTTCCGGAAGCAATAAAAGCTGAAACAACTTCCAAAGCATAAATAAACCCACTGCAAGCTGCACTTATATCAAAACAAAAAGCATTAGACATTCCATTTTTATAAGCAGTAAGAGCAGCAGCATTAGGCATTGCATAATCCGGAGTTGAAGTAGCAAAAACGACTGCTTCAACCTCCAAAGGATTCAGATTTGTTTTCTTGATCAAATCTTTCACCGCTTTGTCGGCCATATAAGTCACACCTACTCCTTCTTCAGGTTTCAGTATCCTACGCTCTTTAATACCAATACGGGACATGATCCACTCATCAGAAGTTTCCACCATAGTAGAAATTTCTTCATTGGTCATTACATAATTAGGAACATATCCAGAAATACCAGTAATTACAGCTTGTATCTTACTCATTTTGAATTAAATATTTGGATTTGGTTCAACCATTAATATAGAAAAATGCCCTAAAAAGAATATATCTTTAGGGCGTTGTTCTATATTGCTAATTATCCATTGATTATCCTTGGGATTCAGTTTTGTCAATTACAACTTTACCTCTATAATACAATTTTCCTTCATACCAATGTGCCCTGTGACTCAGGTGATATTCTCCTGTAGTAGGACAAATTGCCAATGTTGGAACCAACGCTTTGTCATGCGTTCTTCTTTTATCTCTTCTGGACTTACCAGTTCTTCGTTTAGGATGTGCCATCTTTACTTTACTATTATATTACGATTTATTATTCTTTATCCATTAAACCTTTCAAAGCATCCCATCTGGGATCTGTAACATTGCTCTCCATTGAATCATCATCTGTGATAACGATATCATCACCTGCATCCATATCAAAATCATCTTCTTCATCCGAAGATCTGACAGCATGCTTTTTCAATTTAGAAGACATTGTTTTATTACATTTTCCGGGAGCATGTACATGTTTGATAGGAATAGCCAAAGCTACAAATTCATACATAAACCACGCTAAGTTAATAACTCCCTCATCTTCAGGAATAACCACCACTTCATCACTTTCCTCTGAAAATTCTTTACCAAACTTAACCAGAAGACGACTTTGTGTATTAATCGGCAGATCCATATCATCTAAACATCGATCACATGGAATAACTGCAATTCCTTCCAAAGAAAAACTCAGTTCAAACATCACAGGTAATTTTTTCACAACCAAATGTACCCTGACTTTTCCCTTCTGGAGTTCAGCACCATCAATATCTATGAAAAACTTATTATCAAGCAAGAAGTCATATTCCTTAACTTCTTCCTTCATATTTTTCAAGTCAACCTTATATGGATCAAATTTTCCCAATACTATACATGTAAAAAAACGTTGCAAAGGTAGTAAAAAACAATATACAAAAGAAATTTTCCATGAAATATTTTCTATTTATTTGTATTTTCCCTACAACGTTTCAACTCAATACGAAAAGTTGTACCCTTATTTATCTCTGATCTTAAGACATATATTTTACCATTAGCATATGATTCTACAATTCGTCTCACAAGAGAAAGTCCTAATCCCCATCCCCTTTTTTTTGTTGTGTAACCCGGATGAAAGACTGTTTTAAGTTTAGATTTAGGGATTCCTTTTCCTGTATCCGAAATATTTATTTTTACCAATTTATCCCCTGACTTGAGCGAAAAAGTAATAATACCTTTTCCATCCATTGCATCTACAGCATTTTTCATCAAATTTTCAATAACCCACCCAAATAAAGCTTCATTCATCTGTGCCAGATAATGTTCTTCCGGAAAATCACAAATAATGGAAACTTTAGTAGAGATTCTTTTAGACATATAATCAATGGCTCGCTTAATTGCTTCATTTACATCCATCGGCATCGGATCCGGGTTAGAACCAATCTTAGAAAACCGGTCTGCAATCATATTCAAGCGATTCACATCTTTATCTATTTCATCAACCATAGACAGATCAATTGGTTGTGTACGCAAATATTCCATCCAGGCCATTAAAGAAGAAATAGGAGTTCCTAATTGATGAGCTGTCTCTTTGGAAAGGCCTACCCACACTTTATTTTGCTCAGCCTTCTTTGTACTGCTGAGAGCAAAAAACGAAATAATTATAAATGCAAATACGATTAATAACTGAACATATGGAAATATATACAATCGTTTAAGGACTTTTGACTCATCATAATACACATATTGTTTGCGATGATCATCCATTTCCAGAATAATAGGTTCATTTTTCGCTTTAAATGATAGCAATCTTTTTTTCAAGAAAGTGTCCTTATCCTGCTTGGGGACATCAATATTCATGTAATGAATTATATCATCTTCTTCGTCAGCCAACACCAAAGGAATGGTGGTATTTCCTTGTATAACCTCAAGCAATAATTTATTATACTCATTAAAAACCTCTGTATCTTCATTGGGATCAGATGTTTGAAGTGACATCAATCTTATGGATTCCGCCCATATCTTAATTTTTTTATGTTCTTCCTGAGACAAATTCTCTACCAGTACATTAGTGATAAGTACTGAAGCAAAGGCAATAACTACTGCTATAATAATGAAGATAAATTTAAACTTTTGACGAGATTCGTATAAACGCATAAAATCAGATTATTTGAATTACAAAGATAAAAAAAAGAATCAACATCCGGATTTTTTATCTAAGTTTGCATAAAAATGTGAATTGAACGAATAAAAAAACAATGACTAGTATCTTATCAACCCTGAAACAAAAGAAGTGGAGTATTCTATTTATTTCTTTCATCCTATTATTCAATAACTTTTTCCTCTATTTTACAAATAATTTTGATATTGAACGACTCCTATTTGTATACACATCTTCTCTGTTTGCCGTTTTTATTTTTTCCATATTATGCTTATTCCTGAAACAGAAAAGAGAAAAAATTTACCTATTGTTATTATTTCTGATTTCTCTTATTCCCAATCTGATTATATTTTCGTATGCCATTATTTCAGATACACATATCAGAGGTGATATGTATTGGGTAATATTTGAGTCTAACACAACAGAATCGCTTGAATTTATTAAAGCCTTTTACTCCTGGAAGATTATCGGAGGAATTCTCTTTTATCTGTCAGCCAGCATTTTTTTATTCTGGAAATCCGGTTCTTCAACATGCCTTTCATTAAAACAGCATAAAATATTATTTGCCATCCCTTTCATTTCTATATTCTTTCTTATATGTTTCGAATTTGGTACCAGAGGAATCGGATTCTTAGATTTTTACAAAAATATGTATATCTACTATCATGATGAAGCAAAAGCAAAAAAACAAGCTGAATTTCGCTCCAATATAAAAACAGCAATTGACTGCCAGTTGCCAGACTCCACCAACCATACTTTTATTTTTATTTTAGGAGAATCAATCGCAAAAAATCACATGGGAATATATGGATACAACAGAAATACAACTCCATGCCTAAATGCTATGCAAAATGAATTGGATATATATACGAATATTATATCACCAGAAACATACACAGTTCCTTCGCTTAGAAAAGTACTAACGTTTGCTTCTCATCAATTTCCGGGGTATGAATATAAACTCCCCTCCATTGTAAAACTCTTTAATGATGCAGGATTTGAAACTTATTGGATAAGTAATCAGGTTTTACGAAAACGCTCGGTAAATGGCTATGATGCTATTGCCGGAGAATCAAAAAACATATACAGATTAAGTATACATCAGCAACCTGATGGAATAATACTCCCTGTTTTGAATGAAATCTTAGAAAAAAAGGAGGTTAAAAACAAAATGATTTTTATTCATATTATGGGAGGACATGTATTGTATTCTTCCAGGTATCCATCCACATTCAACCATTTTGATTATAAAAAAGACACTATTCCATATAAGCCTTTTCTAACCGATAAGCACAAACAAACCATTGATGAATATGATAATGCTATCAGATACAATGATTATTTTGTTTCTTCTGTTATCAATGCGGTAAAAAGTAAAAATCAATCTTCATTTGTTGTCTTTTTCCCTGATCACGGAGAAGAAGTATATGATTTCAGAGATTTTAAGGGACATGAAATAGAGAATAGTTCCATTTATCAGTGTGAAATTCCCTTTATTTTATGGTTATCTGACAAATATAAAAAAGAAGTTCCTTGTTTGGTAATTGATAAAAAACGGCCATTTAGTACCGAAAATTTTATATATTCTATATCTACTCTAGCAGCACTTAAATATGATTTTTATGTACCGGAATTCAGTTTATTCTCTGAAAAATTTATACCTCAAAAGAGATTTGTTGGAAAAATGGTTTATAGAGATAAGGGAGGAAATTAATAACTGGGAATGGAAGGAAGGTTTTTAAGCTACAAAGGTAGTGAAAACAATTGACAATTGAGAATTGACAATGAGGGGGGAGGAAATTTAATTTTGAATTCTGAATTTTGAATTTTGAATTGAAGATGAATGATAGCCAAATAAGGAATGCATGTCTGATGATTCTATTCAAAATTCAGAATTATTTAAAATAAAAAAAAGCAGTTCCTGCTTTCACAAGAACCGCTCTCTCATCTTAAAATGGCAGCTACCTACTCTCCCACATACGCAGTACCATCGGCGCTATCGGGCTTAACTTCTCTGTTCGGAATGG
>JAVBMQ010000022.1:0-48986 GCA_031552335.1 Bacteroidales bacterium
TTTCTAAGAGAACTTCTTCATGTCCTGTTTTTTGTGCTGGAATTAATAATAAATCCCGGCAATGGTTCGACTAAAAATCTTGCCGTGAAAAAATATGAGAGTTAATGAAAATAGCTCGCCGATTTATTCAGCAGACCCTAATTAAAATATCATTTCTCCATAGCTCCATAAATAACCTCTTGTATTCTTTCCCGAATATGTAATTTTGATAGATTTTTATACGTGCGGGAAGGATATATCCGGTTTGACAAAAATATATAAGTCAGTTGATTTTCCGGATCAATCCAAATCGACGTACCTGTAAAACCTGTATGCCCATATACGGAAGCAGGCAAATAATCCGGTTTTTTAGCGGTATCAGGCCGATCAAAACCTAGCCCCCTGCGACTATTCGAACTTTGGGTTTTTGTAAAAAGATCTGCTGTAGATTCTTTGAAATAAATTTCGCCACCATAAGAGCCTCTGTTTAAAAACATTTGAGAGATTTTAGCCAGATCATTCACATTGGAAAAAAGACCGGCATTTCCGGAGACGCCTCCCATAAAGGCAGCAGCTTCATCATGTACGTAACCTATTAAAATCTGGTTGCGTAAGAACTTGTCATCTTCAGTCGGAGCTATGGATTTGATATCGACCTGATGCTTTAATGGCTGATACATTGTATAATCAGCACCCAACCGACGATAATAATACTGATCCAGATAACGGTCAATAGAAGTTTCGGAAATGGCTTCTACTGCTTCTTTCAACAACATAAAGTTCAAATCACTATAGAGATAAGTTCCTTTTTTCTTCAGATTGGAATCTACAATATCTTTCAATATCAACGATTGAAAACTTTCATTCAAATAAAAATGATCTGCTACTTGTAAGGTGTAAGGTTCTTTTGAAGTTTCTGACACTAAATCCGGAAGAAACTCAAAATCAGTCCTCCCATAAGCATTATCATCATACAAGATCCGGAAAGTCAAATCCCTTTTAGTAGAGAAAAGCCGGCCTTCATAACTGGTTTTATCAATAGTCATTTGATAAAATGGGAGAAAAGATGTCAAACCGGATTCATGAAAAAGAGCTTCCTTGATTGTAATCTTCTCTTTATCTGATTTTTTTAATTCCGGAATATATTTACTTAAAAGATCCGAAAGGTTTATTTTCTTTTGATCATACAATTTCATTACAGCAAGCAATGTTGACATCACCTTTGTTACAGAGGCCAAATCATACATATCATCTGTTTGCACGGCATGTGTATTGGCATAATCAAAATAACCGAACGATTGGTCATAAATTACCACTCCGTCTTTTGCAACCAACACCTGACAGCCAGGAAAGGCTTTCTCTTTGATACCTTCTCTTACAATCTCATTGATTGCTTTGAGTTTTTTGGGTGACATGCCTACCTCCAACGGCAACTGATATGCCAAACGTACTTTTTCAGTTGTAATTCCCTCCCCTTCATCAAATAAACCGACAACACTTACCGGTAATTTTCCAGTTACAGGAATTCCTCCCATGACAGCCTGTGCTGCAGCCTGCTGCGCATATTTGGTATTTTCATAAGCCACTAAAACAGAACGGGCGCTTTTGATTGACTGCTTGAACGATGTCATGGAATAAGGAGTAATAAAAAAGCAAAGAATCGTATTTTTATTGGCAACCAGCTTTTTAAAAGAAGCATTTTCGTCCATTTTAGCAGAATGAATGCCGCAGATAATTACATCATAATTATTTAATTGTTTAAAGATTGCATCCATATCGGCAGTTTTTGTACTTGTTTCAATGGAATACATATCCACGTCATCATACTTGGCCAGCATCTTCTGAAAATCATTAGATTTTTCATCTCCCAAAGAAAGAACTGCAATCCGGTTATTTTCAAAAGCCTTAATTGGCAATATTTGATTTTCTTTTTTCACCAAAGTCATCGACTCATTATTCAAACGGCGGCAAATCCATTCTGCGCTATCCGTATTTAACCGGTTATCAATCTCTTTACTCACAACCGGACGATAATTTTTCAGACCCAGGATATATTTATATTGAAGAATTTTTTTACATCTTTCTTCAATGGATTGAAGCGTAATTTTTCCGTCTGAAACTGCTTTTTTAACTGCAGCAAAATCTTCGACCGGTTTTCCGGGACTTAACAAAACATCATTCCCTGCCAAAAGAGCTTGCACACAAACGTTTTCCTTAGAAGAGGCACCTTTCATTACCAATGCATCGGTAAACAGCAATCCTGAAAAACCCAAATCTTTTTTAATCAGCCCAGATACTATATTGGCAGATAAAGATGTAGGTAATTGTGACGAAGGATCCAAGGAAGGAACTGACAAATGTCCAGTCATCAGTCCGGAAAAACCCTCATTGACATAAGAACGAAACGGATACAAGTCTATCTTCTCCAGGGTTTCCACATCATGACTCACATAAGGAGTTGTAAAATGAGAATCATCGGCCGTATCTCCATGACCGGGAAAGTGTTTACAGACAGCCATCACTCCCCGGCGCTCCAGTCCTCGGGCATAAGCATTTCCATGAAGCATTACCCTTTCCGGGTTTTCCCCAAATGAGCGTGTGCCTATGACAGGATTAGATGGATTATTATTTACATCCAATACAGGAGCAAAATTAATCTGAATTCCCATCTCCTTACATTGCCGGGCTACTTCTTCGCCATATAACTCAATACTCTTTTCATTTGAGATCGCACCCAACATCATATTTTTAGGGAAACGGGTAGTATTTTCCAACCGCATGGAAAGGCCCCATTCTCCATCTAATGAAATTAAAAGCGGAATACGGGATTCTTTTTGATAAAGATTGGTGCTGGCAACCTGGTCAGAAACTGTACCTTTGGAAAACAATACTCCCCCAGCAGCCATTGTTTTGATTCGTTTCACAATTAATTGCGAATTAGCCGGCTTAGGATCAGGATCTACAACTATCATAAAAAGTTGGCCTATCTTTTCATCCAAAGTCATGGTTGAAAAAACAGAATCTACCCATTGATCCATTCTGCGAACTTCTGTCGTTTTATATAGGTTGGGAGTAACCTGAGCTATTAAAGAAAATGTTACAGTAAAAAAATATATTATTGAGACTATCTTTTTCATTCTTACAAAAAACAAACTCTTTTCAATTGAGTCTAATCATTGCCAAAGTTAGCATTAATATATTAAAAATAAAAATAGAAGTTGATTCATTTGGTTAAATGATATTTATTTCGTTACTTTGCACCCGCTTTGCGTAATCTCTGGCGAGATAAGAGTTACTCGCGTATATTGCGATTTCAAACAACAACAAAATAAAAGCTATAAAAATGGATTTGATTAAAATTGCAGAAGAAGCATTTTCCACAAAAAAAGAACATCCTTCATTCAAAAGTGGAGATACGATAACAGTAGCCTACCGTATTAAAGAAGGAAACAAAGAGCGTATTCAGCAGTACCGCGGTGTGGTAATTAAAATTGCCGGACATGGAGACAAAAAACGCTTTACCGTTAGAAAAATGTCGGAAAACATCGGTGTGGAGCGTATTTTCCCCATGGATTCCCCATTTATCGATAGTATCTCTGTAAATAAGGTAGGTAAAGTTCGCCGTGCTAAGTTGTATTACCTGCGCGCTTTGACCGGTAAAAAAGCCAGAATTAAAGAAAAAAGAGTTTAAATACTTTTTTCTGACAAATAAAAAAGATGTTTCACTCGACGAAACATCTTTTTTTATTTAAAAATACCTCAAAAACAAACATAATCTTTACAAATCTGTTTTAATGGTATAAAATTTGTAATTTTATTAACATCATTTTAATTGTATTATTTTAGTGACATAAAATCACAAATAAATTCATTTTAAAAAATTATTTTTATGAAAACAGGTCAAAAATTTGCAGCCGAATTAATCGGCACTTTTTTATTAGTTTTAGGAGGTTGTGGTACAGCTGTGTTTGCAGGCCATGCAGTTGGATTTTTAGGTGTAGCTATTGCTTTCGGTTTAACTGTTGTAGCCATGGCGTATGGTATCGGACATGTATCCGGGGCACATCTTAACCCTGCTGTATCTGTAGGTGCTTTTATTGCAGGAAGAATGACCGGTAAAGATTTGCTTACCTACATTATTGCACAAGTAATAGGTGGTATTTGCGCCGCAAGTGTACTGGCATTTATCCTGTCTTCTTCTAATTTACCATTAGGCACTTTCGCAGCCAATGGCTATGGTGATTTTTTCGCCGGAGCAGCTAATTATCTTCAAACAAATGCTGCCGGAGCTTTCACCATTGAATTCATATTAACATTTATCTTCCTGATCGTTATTCTTGGTTCTACAGATGCCCGTGCTCCCAAAGGATTTGCAGGTGTAGCCATCGGATTGACCCTGACACTGATTCACCTGATCAGTATTCCACTAACAAACACATCTGTCAACCCGGCCCGTTCCATCAGCCAGGCTATTTTTTCAGAAAATGCATTAGCTCTTCCTCAACTCTGGTTATTTATCGTTGCTCCTATTCTTGGAGCGGCTGTAGCCGGACTTGTTTATAATTATGTAGCTCCGGATAAAAAATAACGGAACCTTTTCCTGTTGAATAGATAGTGGAGGATTGATAATTTAGAATTAGCTTATGCATAAGATAATTCTCAATTCTCAATCCTCAATTTTATAACACGTCCCCATTACCTTCTCCCTCCCACCCACAAACATACGTTAATTAATGCTTTTCTTTTCAACTCTTCACTTTTTTGCCTTATATTTGTATCAAATTTCATTTCAAAATACTAAATTTATGACAACTTTTACTAAGCCAGTGTTTAAAACACAAACAATTGTTTGTTTATTTCTCCTGTCTTTTTTCGCCATTCCTTCTTATGGTAATTTATATATCAACGAAATAAATGGGAATGATAAATGGTTGGAGGTTTATAATTCCGACGAGTCTCCTGTCGATTTAAGCGGTTATATTATTCAGAAGATTGATGAAGATGGTCTCCCTATTGACTGGGTGGTTCCTACAGGTACAATTATTTCCGGAAAAGGTTTTCTTACCTGGACTCAGGATGAATTTTGTGTAGACGGTTCGACATTTACGTGGGGAATTTCCGCTAAAAAATATGTCGGATTCAAACTTTATACTAAAAATGTTGTTCTATTGGATTTCTTTAATGTAAATTCTTTTGAGAATCTATCTGACGGAGGACACCGGTCAATCGGTAGAAAAACCGACGGTGATTCCCAGCTAGCTCTTTTTCTTGACGGGGGAACAAAAGGTACCTCTAATAATGCAGGAATACTTCAAACAGTAACTGAAAATCCGAAAAAATTATTTGTCAACGAAATAAGTGGTAATGAAAAATGGTTTGAATTGTATAATGATGAAAATGAAGACATTGACCTGACAGATTACAGAATTCAAAAAATAAATGATCAACAATTTATTGACGATACATGGAAAATTCCGGAAGGAACTATTATCAAATCCAAAGGATTCTACACTTGGACTCAGGATGAATTTTGTGTAGACGGCTCTACATTTACATGGGGAATTTCCGCTAAAAAAGATGTTGGAATAGTTCTCATAGATAAAAACTTTACCGTTACAAACGCATTCATGATTAATAGTGACCTTTATTCCGAAGGAGAAGAAAAAACAGTAGGAAGAAGAACAGACGGTGCAGATAAACTCGTCATTTATGCCAATGGGGGTACAAAGGGTACATCCAACAATAGCGGAACTCTATACTATACAGGCATAGACACACAACAAATAGCTACATATCCTGTTTATGCAGCATCCTGCATACTTCACTTACCGGAAAACATCTCAAGTATAAATATTTTCAATATATCCGGTGTATTGGTATTATCCGGAAAAACAAACGGAAGGGAAACTATTGATCTGAACAGATTCTCCAAAGGAATTTACGTAGTCAGATTCCTTACTCCTGATAATGAATGGAAAAGTACAAAAATTATACTTAAATAATAGCATTATCTGCATTGTAAAAATAAATCCGACATATCACATGCCGGGTTTATTTTACTAACTTAATTTACAAATTTACCAACTTTATCACCCCTCATTCTGAACGAGAGTATCAAAAATAATCTTCAAAAAACAACAAGGTCGAAAATTCTCCGAAAAACTGCTCTTATGAATAAAGAGAGTTTTATCAGTGAATTTTCGACCTTGTTAAAAAGATCAGAATCTTAGTCTAAACCGTAAAAAGCGATATTAATCTATAATTGATTATAACTTAGAAATAAATTTTTATAAACTTAGAAGACATATACTCATATTCAGGCGCCCCTGAATCATCTGTACCAGAATAAAACTTAACATATAATGTCAGATCATTGACTCCGGTAAACATGTTCAACACAGGAGCTATGTTGAAAGCACAATGTTCATACAACAACACAGGACTTCCTGTTGTTACTACCGGATCTGCTTTCTTAGCCCTGATAACAAGAGTATATTTTCCGTCCTGTATATCCGAAGCATTCAGATCATACAGTATTTCATATTCATAATTTTGTCCGGGAACTACTTGTCTGGTAATTCCAAGGAAAAGTGTTTCATTAAAATAGTTTACCGGACTTACCGAATAGATGGGCTCCACATACGAATCCTTATTATAATCTTCATCAGTAATAGCAACTGTATCTCCGGAAATTACCACATAAGAAAACTTTGACAATTCCCATTGTTTATCGTTCAGAGTAAGTCTGAAACTTGATCTGACATATTGGTTCAAACCAATATTATCCAATCCAAAAGGCACCAAAAGTTCTCCATATTGAGTAATAATAGCATACGAGCCCGCTTCCTCATTAAATTTCACAATAGATGGCTCATTTGCATAATCCTGAAAAGCAGTAGGATCATCTTCATCGTTACAGGCCCAAAATGCAGCAAAAAAAACTATCAATAAGCCAATACGCATAAAAAAATTCATTTTCTCCATTAATTATTCATCTTAAATTTAACATTATTACTCATCCTCTTCAGTTCTCACAATTCCTTCCGAGGCAAGTATCTTATCTAAAAACTCTGAAGGAATCATACCAAACTCTTTTTTGAAACAAGCGCTAAAATACTTGGGGTCATTAAAACCGACAGCATAAGCAAGTTCCGAAATTCTGATACGCTTCTTTTCTTCAATGATCTTACAGGCTGCTTTCAAACGGATATTCCTGATAAACGAGGATGTATTAAGTCCTGTGAGGGACTTTAATTTTTTATACAAAGTCGATTTGCTGGTACCCAATGCTTCTGAAAATTGCAGTTGATCTAAATTGGAATCATTCAAATGATTGTGTACACAATCCACACATCTCTGTAGAAATTCCTCATCTACACTGGTATAATTCATATCTTTGAGTTCAAATACAAATTGCTTTTTGAAATCCTGGGCTACCCGTTCTCTTGCCTTCAGCAAATTTTTTATTTTAGAATGCAATAAATGCAGGTTAAACGGCTTACTAATAAAACCATCCGCCCCGGAGTCATAAGCTTCAATCTTATCTTCCTCTTTATTTTTTGCCGTAAGCAGAATAACCGGTATATGACAAATCTCAAATTTATTTTTGACATATTTGCAGAATTCGATCCCATCCATTTCCGGCATCATAATATCAGACACCACCAAATCTACATCATTCTCTTCTATTACAATAATTCCTTCTTTGCCATTTCTTGCTGTCAGGACATTGTATTCCCTATGCAATAATTTGACCATTAATTGTAACAATTCTTCATTATCTTCAATAAGCAACAAAGAATGTTCTTTTTCTTCTTTTTCATCCGGGTCTTCACTTTCGGGTGTATCAACAGGTAATGGTTCCGCGATATATTCATAGTCATCAATCTGATCCGGATCATAATAAGATTTCACAACAGGAATCTTCACATAAAAGATCGAACCTTTTCCAACTTCACTTTCTACATAGATCTCTCCCCGGTGTAAATCTACCAAATCCTTAGTAAGAGAAAGTCCTATACCTGTTCCAATTGTATTGAAACGGCGATAATCACCCTCATAAAAACGTTTGAATAAACCTTTTATTTCCTGAGGCGAAATCCCTTCTCCATTATCTTTCACAGAAATAATCACCTGATCACGGTCTTCAGGATCATAACACACATTTACCTGGACAAAACCACCTTCCTTATTGTATTTAGATGCATTAGATAATAAATTATAGATAATTTTATCTAATTTATCATGATCAAAATATGCCGGAATTATCTCCGGATCACAAATCAGAGAAAAATGCATTTTATTTTTCTTCATCAAAGGACGAAAACTATCTACACCTGACTTGACAAAAGCAGCCATATCTCCGCGAGAAACCTTCAGTTTCAGATTGCCTGTTTCTGCTTTCCTAAATTCTAATATCTGTTGCAAAAGCCGTATCAGGCGATTGATATTCCGTGTCATGACATCATAAAAACCATTATTCTGAGGAGAAACCACTTTTAATTCATCCAAAGATGCCGATAAAATAGTCAATGGAGTCAAAAACTCATGTGTAATATTTGTGAAAAATTGAAGTTTTGCATGATTCAATTCCTCGGTTTTTTGATTTTCAAGATCACGCACACGCAAAGCATTTTGTAATAACATCTTACTTCTTGCCGCCCTCATACCAAAATAAATTATCAGGATCAGCAATACAAAATAAATAAAAAATGCCCACCAAGTCAACCAGGGAGGCGGAAGTATAACTACTTTTAAAGGAGTAGCCTCATTCCATATTCCATTTTCATTAGAGGCTTTCAAATAAAACATATAAGTTCCACTTCCCAGATTATTATAAGAAGCAAAACGTCTCGAAGCATCGGTATATTGCCATTCTTTATCAAAAGAATCTAATCTGTAAGCATATTTATGCAACATAGGATTGGCATAACTCAATGTGGAGAACTCAATGCTAAAATTATTATAGTCGTAAGGCAAACGTATTTCCGATGTAAACCCGGGTGTTTCTTTCGATATTTTATTTCTGGTTTTTTCAGGTAAGGTACCGAAGGATTTGTTAAATATTTTAACATCTGTGATTACAATGGGAGACATAAAGCCATTTTCCGGCAGCTTTCCGGGATAAAAACAATTATAACCTTTATGTCCTCCAAAAAACAATTCTCCATCTTCGGTTTTAAAAATAGCATCTCTGTTAACGAAATTACCCTGTAATCCATCTGATGTTGTATATATCCTATATGTTACATTCAAATCACTATCAATTTTCAAACGTAAAAGACCTGAATTTGTACCGAGCCATAAATCCCCGTTATTATCCTCTATAATATTATATACGATATCTCCCGGAAGATTGTATTTTTGATGGACACAAACAAACGAATCTGTCTTTGGATCATACAGGCTCAAACCTCCGCCTTCTGTACCTGCCCACAATCTTTGTTTGCTATCATTATATAAATACTGGACATTATCACAATTTATTTTTTTATTAGAAATATCATAACTCTGTGTATGTATCTTTTCCGGATCCGAAGGATTTATTTTTATTTTAAAAATACCCCTGCTGATAGTAGCTAACCACATGGTATTTTCGCCGGCATCTTCAATGCAACGAACAGATAAAAGAACTGATTCCTCTTTCTTTTGACCAAAAGAAGAATATGAAAAACCCTCATCCTTTTCCGGATCATAAATACATAATCCTTCCCGTGTACCTATCCAAATATTACCGTTCGTACCTTCTTTGAAATAATAAACACAATCATCATTCAGCCAAGGAGTATTTTTGGTATTCAGGTTTTTCACCCTATTTTCACTAGAAGTCTCCGGATTATAGACAACAATTCCATCTCCATATGTTCCAAACCAGTAAGATTGATCCTTCCCCAATTGTGTTATCATATTTACAGTTGAAATAATAGGTACCTTGCGAAGATCCGGATTATCTTCCCAATACATATAGTGGTCCTTATTTCGGTCGTAAATTACCATCCCTGAACTACCATAGCTCCCTACTCCTAGCCAGATAATACCATTTTTATCCACATGTAAACTTCTGACAGAATTACTGGAAATCCTGTTCTTTACACTTTCCAAACGATTCAGATTAAATACCCATTTTTGAGTATTTATAACACTTACACCTCCACCAAGCATCCCCAACCACATCAAACCGGAATTATCCCGGATAACAGAGTTCAACTCATTATAGGAAATAGACTGTTCTTTATGATTCGGAAGATAGTTGGTGAAAGAAGATGGATTGTCCGGATCTTTCAAGACACTGAGTCCACTTCTTGTTCCTACCCAAATCGTATTTGTATTAAGATCCTGAGAAAGAGCATACACAACATCATCCGACAGAGTATGTGCATCATTTTTAGAATGACGATAATTTATATACTTAACAAGTTGTAAATCATATGGATTTTCTAACCTAAAAAGCCCATATCCCCAACTTCCTATCCAGATATTTTTCTTATTATCTTCAAAAATAACATGAGCCGAATTTTTTGGATTCACCCTTGGATAAGGTATAAACTCTTTTTTTTCCGGATCATAACGCGTCAATCCATCTCCCCAGGTTCCTATCCAAATACTACCTTTATCGTCTTCAAGCAAGGCTTTAATGTCATTTCCCAACAACTTATAATTAGTATTCATGTTGGTATAAACAATGAAAGAATCTTTTTCTGCGACATATTTATGAAGACCAAATGCCGTACCGATCCATACCTCGTTTTTCTTTGTTGTCAGTATTTTCTGAATAATATTATTCGACATTTTCCCCGGATTAATCTGACGGATTTCGCCAGTAATCTTATTAAGGACATTCAAGCCATTGGCGGTTCCAATCCATAAATTATGGTTATCATCTTCCGCCATGGTATTTATTTTATTACTTGATAACAAATTTGGAGTATGTAAATTTGCCTTGTATATTTTTAGCTGGTATCCGTCATACCGGCATAAACCGTCATAGGTAGCAATCCAAATATATCCGTCTCTATCCTGATATAGTTGCTTTACCTCATCCGAAGGTAAACCATTCAAAATAGAAAGCACATCTAAAGGACGCCAATTCTGAGCATATACCCGCAAAGAAAAGCTTAAGGAAAAGACAAATACTATAAACAAAATATTTATTCTGATATTTCTCACGGTTACTGTTATTTATTGAAACTGTTTTTTTAGGATTATATATGAATAATCCTGGGGTTTTCGACAGTAAAATTACTATATGTTGGCGCAAATAACAAATATTTCCTATTGATTCTACTAATTTTAAAACAAACCCGGAGCAAATATTCATCTGCTCCGGGTTTGATTTCATAAAATATATCAAAAGATTATCTTACTTTTTTGTAACCATAAACAGCCAAACTTCCCAATTCTTCTTCAATACGAAGTAATTGATTATATTTAGCCATACGATCTGAACGACTCAAAGAACCTGTTTTGATTTGTCCTGAGTTAGTTGCAACAGCGATGTCAGCAATAGTAGCATCTTCTGTTTCACCTGAACGGTGGGAAGTAACAGATGTATAACCTGCACGGTGTGCCATTTCGATAGCATCCAAAGTTTCACTCAAAGAACCGATTTGGTTCACTTTGATCAGGATAGAGTTTGCACAACCCAATTCAATACCTTTTTTCAGGTATTCAACATTGGTCACAAACAAGTCGTCACCAACCAACTGACATTTGCTTCCGATTTTATCTGTAAGCAATTTCCATCCGTCCCAGTCACTTTCGTTCATACCATCTTCAATAGAATCGATCGGATATTTAGCAACTAATTCAGCCAGATAATCAGCTTGTTGAGCAGAATTACGTTTAGCGCCATTAGGTCCTTCGAATTTGGAATAGTCATAGATTCCATCCTTGTAGAATTCAGAAGCAGCACAATCCAAACCGATCATCACATCTTTTCCTGGTTTGTAACCTGCATTTTCAATGGCTTTCAAAATAGATTCCAAAGCATCTTCTGTTCCGTTCAAAGCAGGAGCGAAACCACCTTCGTCACCTACTGCTGTGCTCAAATTTCTGTCGTGCAATACTTTTTTCAAAGAATGGAATACCTCAGCACCCATTCTCAAACCTTCTTTGAAAGAAGGAGCGCCCACCGGACGAATCATGAATTCCTGGAATGCAATAGGAGCATCTGAGTGAGAACCGCCATTAATGATATTCATCATAGGAACCGGCAATACAAATGTATTTGTTCCACCAATGTATCTGTATAAAGGTATATCCAAATAAGCAGCTGCAGCTTTTGCAACAGCCAGAGAAACTCCAAGAATTGCATTAGCCCCCAATTTGGATTTTGTTTTGGTACCATCCATTTCAATCATTTTCTGGTCGATAGCACGTTGTTCAAGAGTGCTCATACCAATCAAAGCCGGAGCAATTACTTTATTGATGTTTTCAACAGCTTTCAAAACACCTTTTCCCAAATAACGTTTTTTATCACCATCACGCAATTCAAGTGCTTCATTTTCTCCTGTAGAAGCTCCGGAAGGAACTGCAGCGCGACCCATAATACCAGACATCAAAAGTACATCTACTTCCACAGTAGGGTTACCTCTTGAATCCAAAATCTCTCTACCAACGATTTTTACGATTTCCATACAGTTAGTTTTAAAAATTTATAGTTATTTGAATACTCTTCATTTTCAGGTCTGCAAAGGTAGTAAAAAAAGAGCATATACAACTTCGTTTATTCCGATAATGTATGAATTACATCCAAATTAATTTGTCGAATTTTTTCCGGAATGATTTTAATCACTTTTCTGTCATAAGTCAACAAACCATTCACTTCACCTTCCACATCAGTAGTTTGGGTGTATACGGCAGCAGAAAATCCGCGTTTAACCATCTCTTTCAGTTGCCTGGCATATTTAACATATTCATCTGTTACCTCTTCCGGAGTCTTGAACTGGATATATCCCCAATTACGGTCAGGTTGCCAAAGATGATCTTTCAATGGAAGACCAATTCCTCCATATTCACCTAAAACATTGACCCTTTTGGCATCATACAAATACATATCAGGGCCGGGATAATTATGTAAGTCTAAAATATCTCCGGTATGGTAAAAATTTCCACCACTGGCTGAATTAACTAAACGGGAAGAATCATATTGTTTGGTCCATTCTGTTATTTCCACAGTTTTGAATTGTCCCCAAGCTTCATTAAAAGGCACCCAAACCACAATGGATGGATAGGAATACAGAAAATCCAAAATTTCTTTCCACTCTTTCCGGTAATTAGCTTCTGATTCGGCAGAACGTTCAGCCTCTTTTCCATTGAAATACTGATGGTTTTGCCATTCCGGAGATTTATCCCCACTGGGCATATCCTGCCATACAAGTATCCCCAAACGGTCACAATATGTATACCAACGAGCCGGTTCTACCTTGATATGCTTACGGATCATATTAAATCCGAGGTCTTTGGTTTTCTGAATATCATAAGCCAAAGCTTCATCTGTAGGAGCAGTATATAAACCGTCAGGCCACCAACCTTGATCTAAAGGACCATAGTGAAAATAATCTTTGTTATTCAACTGCATGCGCATGATTCCGTTTTTATCTTTTTGGGTGGATATTTTCCGCATAGCACAATAACTTTTTACCTTATCAATAACTTTTCCTTTGCTATAGAGTATTATTTCCATGTCATAAAGGAAAGGTGATTCCGGTGACCAAAGTTTAGCCTCAGGAATATTCAAATCCAAGGTTTGCCCGGGAGCTGATTTACCCGAAGACACTTGTTTAGATCCATCTAAAACTTTTACTTCGATAAGATCACTGGCCTGGGCATTCTTAGCACAAACATCCACAGTTAATTTGTTCCTGTCTATACAAGGTACCATTTTCACATGAGCAATATGTTTTTCTGCCACCGGTTCCAACCATACAGTTTGCCAGATACCAGTAACAGGAGTATACCAAATCCCCTCTGGCCTGGTTACTTGTTTTCCACGGGGTTGAAAGCTCCTGTCTGTAGGATCCCACACTTTGACAACCAGTTTTTGTTCTCCGGATTTCAAATAAGGGGTAATGTCAATACAGAAAGGAGTAAATCCACCTGTATGAGCAGCTATTTTGATATCATTCAGGAAAACCTCGGTTTTCCAATCTACAGCACCGAAGTGCAACAATATATTTCTATTTTTCCAGCCGGAAGGAACTGTAAATGTTCTTTTATACCAAAGCTCATTTTGATCACCCACTGTTTTTTGCACTCCTGACAAACTTGATTCTATGGAAAATGGCACCAATATCTTTCCATCAAAACTTACCGGTTCCGCTTGTCCCACAGGCAAAACAGCATAATCCCACAAGCCATTCAGGTTTTGCCATTCACCCCTTTCCATAATCGGACGAGGATATTCCGGCAATACATTCTTCACATCAATTTTTCCGGCCCACTCAGTTTTGATTTTATCTCCGGCTGGTTGCCATTGGGCCCAAAGGGTATTTGTACAAAAAAAGACAATCCCTACAAACAAAATTTTTTTCATCATAAATAATTCTGCATTTTTATAAATGTACTGACCTATTAAAAAGATTCATATTTTATTAGCCAAATAACAAAGATATAAATTACAACTTAAAATATGTTCTATTAAGGAAAATAATAACAATTCTTATTATAATCAATACAGTAATTTTAAAACAAAATAGCCCGTATCGATAGATAACGGGCTATTTTGTTTATAATAACAATAATATGTTACATTATTCAGCAGGTGTTTCTTCCACTTTAGCTTCCGGAGCTTCTTCCACTTTTGGAGCTACTGCTTCAGCCTTAGGAGTAGGAGTTTCCACACCATCAGCTTTCTTTCTTGAGCGGCGTGTTTTAGCTGCTTTAGCCGGAGCCTTGTCTTTCAACAGAAGTTCATTGTAGTCAACTAACTCTATCAAACACATTATTGCGTTATCACCTAAACGATTACCTGTTTTAATGATTCTGGTATAACCACCCGGACGATCTCCGATTTTTTGTGATACTTCCAAAAACAATTCTTTTACAGCATATTTATCTTTCAGGTTTTTAAACACCATACGTCTGGAGTGAGTCGTATCTGCTTTAGACTTGGTAATAAGCGGCTCAATGAATTTACGAAGTTCTTTGGCTTTCGCAAGGGTCGTAAAAATTCTCTTCTCTTTGATCAGGGAAGATGCCATATTAGAAAGCATAGCTTCTCTGTGCGTATTGGTACGACCTAAATGGTTGATTTTCTTATTATGTCTCATCGTTAATTACTCTTTATCTAATTTATATTTCGAAATATCCATACCGAAAGTCAGGTTCAGATTATCCAGCAAATCATCCAATTCAGTCAATGATTTTTTACCGAAGTTTCTAAACTTCAACAAATCATTTTTCTGATAACCAACCAATTCACCCAAAGTTTCCACATCAGCTGCTTTCAAACAATTGAGGGCACGAACAGAAAGATTCATATCTGCCAATTTTGTCTTAAGCAATTGTCTCATGTGAAGCAACTCCTCATCGAAATCCTCATTAGACTCTGTATCTACAGGTTCCAGATGAATTTTTTCATCAGAGAATAACATGAAGTGATAAATCAATATTTTAGCAGCCTCTTTCAAAGCCTCTTTCGGATGAATAGAACCATCAGTTTCTATTTCGATAATCAATTTTTCGTAGTCTGTCTTTTGTTCTACCCGATAGTTTTCGATCGTATATTTCACATTACGAATAGGCGTAAAGATAGAATCGATAGCAATCAAAGCTATATCTTCTTCATTTACACGATTTTCGTCGGCCGGCACATAACCCCGTCCCTTGTCAACATTCATTTCGATACGAAAACTGGCACTCGGATCCAGATGACAAATAACGAAATCCGGATTTAATATCTCAAACCCTGACAATTGTTTGCCTATATCACCGGCAGTGAACATTTCGGTACCCGAAACATGAATACTTACCTTTTCATTCTCTACATCATCAACAGTACGTTTGAATCTTACCTGTTTCAAATTGAGGATAATGTTAGTTACATCTTCTATCACGCCAGGAATCGTTGAAAATTCATGTTCAACTCCTTCGATCTTGATGGATGTAATAGCAAATCCTTCCAAAGAAGACAAGAGAATACGGCGAAGAGAATTACCGATTGTAATTCCATAGCCGGGTTCCAACGGACGAAACTCGAATTTTCCGAAGAAATTGTCCGCTTCTAACATGATTACTTTGTCGGGCTTTTGAAATGCTAATATCGCCATGGATTTAATTATTATTTAGAATACAATTCTACAATCAGTTGTTCTTTGATATTTTCGGGGATATCCGTTCTTTCAGGAATATGCAAATACTTTGCACTCATTGAAGGTTGATCCCATTCAATCCAAGCATATTTGCTATGATTGAAACCTGCCAGATTATCACTGATAATTTCCAAAGATTTGGATTTTTCACGAACACCGACAATTTGCCCTGGTTTCAATGAATAAGAAGGAATATTCACTACTTTACCGTCAACCACAATATGTTTGTGAGAAACCAACTGACGTGCAGCAGCTCTTGTATTAGCCAATCCCATGCGATAAACCACGTTATCCAGACGACATTCGAGCAATTGAATCAACACTTCACCGGTAATACCCTTAGCTCTCTGAGCTTTTTCAAACAAATTACGGAATTGTTTTTCCAACACTCCATAAGTATATTTTGCTTTTTGCTTTTCACGAAGCTGGATACCGTATTCGGAAGTTTTTTTCTTCCTGCCGTTTCCATGCTGTCCCGGAGGATAGTTCTTTTTACTGAGAACTTTATCCGGTCCGAAAATTGCCTCACCAAATTTACGGGCAATTCTTGTTTTTGGTCCAGTATATCTTGCCATTTTTTAGTTTTTTAATTTTATTCTGTCGGAACTGAGATTGTGCAGCCGCGATTACAGAGAGGGAATATGTGTAATCTATTCACCATCCAAGCTCCCGGAATCAAGAAAATTAATGAAATAGAATTAAACTCTTCTTCTTTTTGGAGGACGACATCCATTGTGTGGCAACGGAGTAACATCAATAATTTCAGTTACTTCAATACCTGCACCATGAATAGTTCTGATAGCAGACTCACGTCCATTACCCGGTCCTTTTACATAAGCTTTCACTTTTCTCAAACCAAGATCATATGCAATCTTAGCACAATCCTGAGCTGCCATTTGAGCAGCGTAAGGGGTATTTTTCTTAGAACTTCTGAAACCCATTTTACCGGCAGATGACCAGGAAATTACCTGTCCTTCACTGTTAGCAAGGGTAACAATAATGTTGTTGAAAGAAGAATGTACGTGCAATTGGCCCATTGCATCAACTTTAACGTTTCTCTTCTTAGCTGCGACTGTTTTCTTTGCCATATCTAATTATTATTTAGTAGCTTTTTTCTTGTTAGCGACTGTTTTCTTTCTTCCCTTACGCGTGCGGGCATTATTCTTAGTACTTTGACCTCTCAAAGGCAAGCCGATACGATGGCGAATTCCCCGGTAGCAGCCAATATCCATCAAACGTTTGATATTCAATTGAACTTCTGAGCGCAGTTCCCCCTCCACTTTATAATTAGCACCGATGATTTCACGTACTTTAGCAGCCTGATCATCGTTCCAGTCCTTTACTTTAATATCGCGGTCAATACCGGCTTCTGCCAGTATTCTGTTTGAAGCACTGCGTCCGATCCCGTAAATATAGGTCAACGCAATTTCGCCTCTTTTATTTTGCGGTAAATCTACACCAACTATTCTTATAGCCATATTCTACTTTGAAATTTTTCTGCAAAAATAATAAAATTATCCTTGACGTTGTTTATACTTGGGATTCTTTTTGTTGATCACATACAAGCGACCTTTTCTTCTAACGATTTTACAATCGTCGGTACGTTTTTTTATAGATGCTCTAACTTTCATGTTATATAATTTTTATTTGTATCTAAATGAAATTCTTCCTTTGGTTAAATCATAGGGAGACATCTCTACTTTAACTTTATCACCGGGAAGAATCTTAATATAGTGCATTCTCATCTTACCCGAGATATGAGCTGTAATTTCATGTCCATTCTCTAATTCTACCCGAAACATTGCATTAGACAATGCTTCTACGATAGTTCCGTCTTGTTCTATAGCTGCCTGTTTGGCCATAATATTAAAAATGATTTAAATTGCGTTTTCTCCTAAAACTTCTTCTATAAAATCAAATGAAGATAAAATATCTGCTTTTCCTTCCCTGATAGCTACAGTATGTTCAAAATGAGCTGATGGTTTCCGGTCTTTCGTACGAACCGTCCAACCATCTTTTTCAAAAATCACATTCTTTTTCCCCATATTAATCATAGGTTCAATCGCTATACACATGCCACTTCTTAATAAAACGCCATATCCGCGTTTCCCGTAATTAGGAACCTCCGGTTCTTCGTGCATTTTTTTACCGATTCCATGCCCGACCAATTCCCGTACCACTGAATAACCATTGCTCTCACAATGCTTTTGGACAGAACTGCTCACATCCCCCAAGCGACGGCCGTCGACTGCATTTTCTATTCCGATATATAAAGCTTCCTTTGTTACCTTCAGAAGTTTTATGGTCTCCGGATCAACTTCTCCCACACAAAATGTGTAAGCCGAATCTCCGCAATATCCATTAATAAAAGTACCACAGTCTACAGATACAATATCCCCGTCACGCAAAGGTGCATTAGATGGAATTCCATGCACAACATTTTCATTAATCGAAGTACATATAGAATTAGGAAAACCTCCGTATCCTAAAAAAGTAGGGATAGCTCCATGATCCCTGATAAAGGTTTCTGCTATTTTATCCAATTGAAGTGTAGTGACACCCGGCTTAATATGTTTGGCTAGTTCACCGAGCGTTTTGCCAACCAATTGATTGGCAAGACGCATCAATTCAATTTCTTCATTTGTTTTAAGATAAATCATCCTTAATAAGCAGAACCCTGACGGCCCTTGATTCTTCCTGATTTCAACAATCCATCATAATGTCTCATCAGCAGGTGACTTTCAACTTGTTGTAAAGTATCCAGAACCACACCCACCAAGATCAACAGAGATGTTCCTCCGAAGAATTGTGCAAACTCCTGACTGATACCTAATTTACTGGCAAAAGCAGGAAGGATTGCAACTACTGCAAGGAAAAGAGAACCCGGAAAAGTTATCTTAGACATGATCTCATCAATATATTCAGCCGTTTTCTTTCCTGGTTTGATTCCCGGAATAAATCCATTATTCCGTTTCAAATCATCCGCCATTTGAGTCGGGTTGATTGTAATTGCAGTATAGAAATAGGTAAATGCAATGATCAGGAATGCAAAAACCAGATTATACCAGATACTGGTATGATCCATGAAAGGCATCATCATTTTAGAAAACCATCCATCCGGATTAGCTTCTGAGAATCCCACCAAAGTAATAGGAATAAACATACGTGCCTGAGCAAAAATGATAGGCATCACATTGGCAGCATTTACTTTCAAAGGAATATACTGTCTTACTCCACCGTATTGTTTGTTTCCAACCATTTGTTTAGCGTATTGTACCGGAATTCTACGAGTTCCCTGAACTAATAAAATAGCTCCGGCAATAACAAACAATAAGAAAACTATTTCAAAAAGGAAAGCGATCAATCCACCATTACTTTCCCCCATTCTGGAAGAAAACTCTTTTGTCAATGCAATAGGGAAACGAGCTAAGATACCGGTCATAATGATAAAAGAGACTCCATTACCGATACCTTTATCAGTAATTCTTTCTCCTAACCATAATATAAACATAGAACCGGCAGCTAAAATAATTGTAGATGAAACCGAAAACCACATGCCTTCAGGAAGTGCACCTCCTCCGGATTTCAACTGAACACTTAAGTTTATCAGATAAGCAGGACCTTGAAACAGAAGAATCGCAACAGTCAGGTAACGTGTATATTGATTAATCTTTCTCCGTCCGCTTTCTCCCTCTCTTTGTAATTTTTGAAATGCAGGAACAGCAATTGCCAACAATTGGATCACAATGGATGCCGAAATGTAAGGCATAATACCCAATGCAAAGATAGATGCATTAGAGAAAGCTCCTCCTGAAAACATATTCAAAAGAGACAACAATCCCCCTGAAGTTTGTTCTTCAAGCTTTGTAAGGGATTCCGGATTGATACCCGGAAGAACTACATAGGTTCCGAAACGAAAAATTGCGATCAAAACAAAAGTAGTTATGATCCTCGATTTCAGATCTTCGATCTTCCAGATATTCTTAATAGTATTAATTGCTCTCATTTTATTCAAATTTTAACAGCTGAACCTCCGGCTGCCTGGATAGCAGCTTCTGCTGTTTTGGAAAAAGCATGAGCTTCTACTTCCAATTTAGCAGTAAGAGTTCCCTGACCGAGAATTTTCACTTTTTGGTTTGCCGAAATAAAACCGGCATTTCTCAACTCTTCGAGACCGATTTTAGCCAGATTCTGACTATCTGCCATCCTTTGCAATATCTCAACATTAATGGCTTTATACTCTACCCGATTGATATTTTTAAATCCAAATTTAGGCAAACGACGTTGAATAGGCATTTGTCCCCCTTCGAAACCAACCTTTTTAGAATATCCAGATCTGGATTTGGCTCCTTTATGACCTCTGGTTGAAGTTCCACCCAAACCCGATCCCGTTCCACGACCGATTCTTTTACGAGTTTTAACAGAGCCTTCATTAGGTTTTAAATTCGATAAATTCATATTGTATTTTTTTTATTTTGTCAAACAATGAATTTTACTTCTCTACTGAAACCAAGTGTTTCACTTTTTCAATCATTCCCAAAATAGATGGAGTTGCTTCATGTTCAACAACACGATTCATCTTCCTGAGACCAAGAGCATCCAAGGTTCTCTTTTGAGTTTGAGGACAACCGATTCTACTTCTAACTTGCTTTACTTTAATTGTTGCCATAGTTTTTCCTCCCAATTATCCTTTAAATACTTTTTCAACTGAAACACCTCTGTTTTGAGCCACCATGAAAGGACTTCTTAATTCATTCAACGCAGCAAAAGTAGCTTTTACCAAGTTGTGAGGGTTAGAAGAACCTTTTGATTTAGCCAAAACGTCAGTTACACCTACACTCTCCAATACAGCACGCATAGCACCTCCGGCCTTTACTCCAGTACCATGTGTTGCCGGTTTCAGAAAAACTTCTGCTCCTCCAAAACGGGCTACTTGTTCATGAGGAATAGTACCTTTATGTACCGGAACTTTTATCAGGTTTTTCTTAGCAGACTCTACAGCCTTAGCAATAGCAGAAGTTACCTCCCCTGCTTTACCCAGACCCCATCCGATAATACCATCTTCATTTCCTACTACAACGATAGCTGCAAAACTAAAAGTACGACCTCCTTTGGTAACTTTAGTTACACGGTTAATGGCAACTAATCTGTCTTTTAATTCCAAGTCATTAGTTGACTTTACTCTATTTTTAATTCCTGCCATATTCATTAAAATTTAAGACCGCCTTTACGTGCTGCGTCTGCCAGTTGTTTAACTCTACCATGGTACAAATAACCGTTACGATCAAACACAACAGCTTGTACACCAGCTTCTATAGATTTTTTAGCAACAAGTTCTCCTACTTTGGCAGCCACTTCTGATTTGGTGACTTTGTCTTTCAAGCCAAGAGAAGAAGCAGCAGCTAAAGTTTTGCCGGTCAGGTCATCGATTACCTGGGCATAAATTTGCTTATTGCTTCTGAATACTGTAAGTCGTGGGCATTCTGTAGTTCCGGAGATCTTACTACGCACACGATATTTTATTTTTATTCTTCTTAATTCTTTTGTTGTCATGATAATTTCAGTTTACGTAAATTACTTACCTGCTGATTTACCGGATTTTCTGCGAACCACTTCGCCAACAAACCTGACACCTTTACCTTTGTAGGGTTCCGGTTTACGGAAAGAACGAATTTTGGCACAAACCTGTCCGATCAACTGTTTATCTGCTGATTCAAGAATGATTAGCGGATTTTTATTTCTCTCTGATTTGGTTTCCACTTTAATTTCCGATGGTAACTGCATAAAAATCGCATGTGTAAAACCTAAAGAAAGTTCAAGGAGATTACCTGTATTTGAAGCACGGTAACCGACACCTACTAACTCTAACTCTTTTTTATAACCTGCAGAAACACCCACTACCATATTATTGATCAATGAGCGATACAATCCATGAAGTGCACGATGATTCTTTTCATCTGTCGGTCTGCTTAAAGTCACCTGACCATCTTCCACTTCCACTTTAATATCAGGATTGATATCCTGAGTAAGTTCACCTTTGGGTCCTTTAACAGTAACCACATTGTCTTTTACCGTTATTGTTACACCTGCCGGTACTTGAATAGGTAATTTTCCAATTCTTGACATACTTCTTTCCTCCTTAATTAATAAATGTAACACAAGACTTCGCCACCGATTTTCAGGTCGCGGGCTTCTTTGTCAGTCATTACTCCCTTGGAAGTTGAAAGCACGGCAATACCAAGGCCATTCAAAACTCTGGGCATTTCTTTGTAACCGGTATACTTACGTAAACCTGGAGTAGAAACTCTTTGAAGTTTCTTGATCGCATTTACTTTATTTACCGGGTCATACTTCAAGGCGATTTTAATCGTACCCTGAGGACCTTCTTCTACAAACTTGTAATTCAGAATGTAGCCTTTGTCTAAGAGAATCTTAGTGATCTCTTTCTTTAAATTTGACGCAGGAACTTCCACCACTCTATGTTTAGCTTGGATGGCATTTCTCAATCTGGTCAAATAATCTGCAATTGGATCTGTCATAAAAATTTGAATTAAATTGATCCGGACTTTCCGGACAATATTTAAACACTCTATATCTATAGTTAAGAATTAAGAGTGAAGATTAAGTGTTTTCACTCTTAATTCTCAACTTTTAACTCTTAACTTTATAAAATCTTACCAGCTGGCTTTTCTCAATCCCGGGATCAATCCGGCAGAAGCCATTTCACGTAATTGAATACGAGAAATACCAAACTGACGAACATAACCTTTAGGACGGCCTGTCATACTGCAACGGTTGTGCAAACGTACAGGAGAAGCATTCTTAGGTATTGATTGTAAAGCCTCATAATTGCCTTCGGCTTTGAGTTGAGCTCTCTTTTCAGCATATTTTGCTACCAGTTTAGCTCTCTTCACTTCACGGGCTTTCATTGATTCCTTTGCCATCTTAATTAGTCTTTTTTAGCATTTTTAAAAGGTAAACCAAATTCTCTCAACAAGGCATAACCTTCTTCATCTGTTTTCGCAGAGGTCACAAAGGTAATATTCATTCCCAATATTTTAGTAATATTATCAATATTTATTTCAGGAAAAATAATTTGATCTTGAATACCAAGTGTGTAATTCCCTCTGCCATCGAGTTTTCCTTCAATTCCTTTGAAGTCACGGATACGAGGCAATGCAATACGAATCAATCTTTCAAGGAACTCATACATCTGCTCGCGGCGTAAAGTCACCATTGCCCCGATAGGCATTTTTTTACGCAACTTAAAGTTAGATATATCCTTTTTGGATAAAGTAGCAACTGCCTTCTGACCAGTGATATTGGTAAGTTCTGCAATCGCAACATCAATTAACTTCTTATCTGCCACAGCTACTCCCAATCCTTGATTCACAACGATTTTTTTCAATACGGGAACTTGCATTACAGATGTATATGAAAATTCTTTCATCAACGCAGGAACAATTCTTTCCTGATAATCTTTCTTTATATTAGCAGTATTGTTCATTACTTAATCTCCTCCCCTGATTTTTTAGAAATGCGAACTAATACTCCTTTATCATTCAAATTCCGTCCGATCCGGGTTGGTTTTCCACTTTTCGGATCAATCAGATTCAAATTTGAAATGTGTATGGGAGCTTCTTTCTTTTCAATTCCTCCCTGAGGATGTTTAGCATTCGGTTTCGCATGTTTAGAAACCATGTTAATACCTTCTACCAGAGCACGGTTATCTTTGACGAACATTTTCAACACTCGTCCTGTCTTCCCTTTATCTTCTCCGGCATTAACAAAAACTATATCGCCTTTTTTAATATGTAATTTGCTCATTTCCTATAGTTTTTAAGATTATAGTACTTCCGGAGCAAGTGATACAATCTTCATGTTCGTAGCACGAAGTTCCCTGGCAACCGGTCCGAAAATACGACTACCTCTGATTTCACCTGCGTTATTCAATAACACACATGCATTATCATCAAAGCGGATATAAGAACCATCCGGACGGCGTATTTCTTTTTTAGTACGTACGATAATCGCTTTGGATACCGCACCTTTCTTTACATCGCTTGAAGGAATAACATTTTTGATCGCAACAACGATCACGTCTCCTACAGAAGCGTAACGTCTTCTTGTTCCGCCTAATACGCGGATACATAGGGCTTCTCTTGCTCCACTGTTATCAGCTACGGCAAGTCTTGATTCTTGTTGTATCATGTTATTTAGCTCTTTCGATTATTTCTACTAATCTCCATCTCTTGGTTTTGCTCAAAGGACGAGTTTCCATGATTTTTACGGTATCACCGATATTACATTCATTTTTTTCATCATGAGCATGGAACTTTTTCGTTTTATTCACGAATTTTCCATAAATCGGGTGTTTTTCTTTCCATTTTACGGCAACAGTAATGGATTTATCCATTTTATTGCTAAAAACAACACCTATTCTTTCTTTTCTTAAATTCCTTTCCATTAGGCCAAAATTATTTATTGGTGAGTTCTCTCTGGCGCAATTCTGTTTGCATGCGCGCAATACTCCTGCGTAAATGTGTAATTGTAGCAGGGTTGTCCAACGGTGAAATGCTGTGATTTACTTTTTTTTGATTGTAGGCAGCAGTATCTGCAGCCAATCTCTCACGCAATTCTTTGGTACTCAATTCTCTAACTTCTGCGATTTTCATATTAATTACACCGTTTGATTTTCGTAATCATAATCTCTTCTAACTACAAACTTAGTTGTCACAGGAAGTTTTTGAGCAGCTAAACGCAAAGCTTCTTTAGCAACATCGAAAGGTACTCCTTCAATCTCAAAAATAATTCTTCCGGGAGTCACAGGAGCCACGAAACCTTCGGGAGATCCTTTTCCCTTACCCATACGTACCTCAGCCGGTTTTTTGGTAATTGGCTTATCCGGGAAAATTCGCACCCAGACCTGGCCTTGACGTTGCATATAACGGGTTACAGCAATACGAGCAGCTTCTATCTGACGTCCGGTAATCCATTTAGATTGCAAAGATTTTATACCAAAAGAACCGAATGATAACTCACATCCTCTGTGGGCATCGCCCTTCATACGGCCTTTCTGGGACCTTCTGAATTTTGTCTTCTTCGGTTGTAACATTTTTTTTCTTCGAATTATGAATTATAAATTTTGAATTTTGAATTAAAATACGATTGATCTTTCACTCATCATTCATCATTCATTGATTCATCATTTTTAATTAATTACTTTTTTTCTCTCTCTGACCTCTTTTTTTGAAAGGTCTGTCGCCACCTCTGTTGCCTCCGTTTTCTCCGCCTCTGCGAGGAGATTCTTTGCTATTAGAGAAGGAAGGAGCAAGATCTTTCTTGCCATACACTTCACCGCGGCAAATCCATACTTTGATACCGATCAAGCCTACTTTTGTCAAGGCCTCACCCAAAGCATAGTCGATATCAGCACGGAAAGTATGCAAAGGAGTTCTTCCTTCTTTATACATTTCCGAACGGGCCATTTCCGCGCCATTCAAGCGTCCGGAAATTTGCACTTTGATACCTTCCGCACCCATTCTCATTGTGGAAGCAATCGCCATTTTAATAGCGCGGCGGTAAGCCACTTTGCCTTCCAACTGGCGGGCAATATTATTAGCAACAATCACAGCATCCAATTCAGGTCTTTTCACTTCGAAAATATTGATCTGAACTTCTTTATCTGTAATTTTCTTCAACTCTTCTTTCAGTTTATCCACTTCTTGTCCGCCTTTTCCGATGATAATTCCCGGACGGGCAGTACATACAGTAATAGTGATCAACTTCAAAGTGCGTTCGATGACAACACGAGATACACGTGCTTTTGCAAGACGAGCGCTCAGGTACTTACGTATCTTACTGTCTTCCAACAAAGTATCGCCATAATCATCTCCGCCATACCAATTGGAATCCCATCCACGGATGATTCCCAAACGATTACTAATCGGATTTGTCTTTTGTCCCATTTGCGATTTTAATTTGATTATAGTTTTACTTTAGTGTATCAACAAACAAGGTTACGTGATTGGAACGTTTACGAACCCTATATCCTCTTCCCTGAGGAGCGGGACGCATTCTTTTCAACATAGTTGCACCGTCAACACTTATTGATGTTACATACAATTCACCACTTTCTGCTTTACGCTCATTTTTCTGTTCCCAGTTATTGATCGCAGAGCGTAACAATTTTTCTACTCTTTCAGAAGCCTCTTTATTTGAGAACTTCAAAACACCTAATGCTCTGAAAGCTTCCATTCCGCGAATCATGTCTGCAACGAGACGCATTTTGCGGGGAGAAGTCGGCACATTCCGCAATTTCGCGAAATACATGGTCTTTTGGGCTTCTTTCCTTTGTTCGGCTGATATTTGTTTTCTCTTACCCATTTTATTGATTCTTTTTTATTTCAGATTCAAACATTCCCGTTATTATTTTTTACGGTTACCGCTATGACCACGGAAAGTACGAGTAGGAGAAAATTCACCCAACTTGTGTCCAACCATGTTTTCGGTTACGTAAACAGGAATAAATTTATTTCCATTATGAACTGCAATAGTGTGACCTACAAAATCAGGTGATATCATTGAAGCTCTTGCCCACGTCTTAACGACTGCTTTTTTTCCGGATTCATTCATATCCAGAACCTTTTTTTCAAGCTTTAGATTAATGTACGGGCCTTTTTTTAACGAACGACTCATAGTATACTCTTAATTAAATCAGATTACTTTTTTCTTCTCTCAATAATGTACTTAGAAGAATGCTTTTTAGGAGCTCTTGTTTTCAAGCCCTTAGCATACAATCCCTTGCGTGATCTTGGGTGACCTCCGGAAGCACGTCCTTCACCACCACCCATCGGGTGATCCACTGGGTTCATAACTACACCACGTACTCGAGGACGACGTCCAAGCCATCTGGTTTTACCTGCTTTACCTGATCTTTCAAGAGCGTGGTCTGAGTTGCCAACACTACCAATGGTAGCTTTACAAGTAGCAAGGATTTTACGAGTTTCTCCTGAAGGCATTTTGATAATTGCATAGTCACCTTCTCTTGAAACAATCTGTGCAAAAGTACCTGCAGAACGAACCATTTTAGCACCTTGTCCGGGACGCAATTCAATATTATGAACTACAGTACCCAGTGGAATAATAGCTAAAGGTAAGCAGTTGCCCACTTCAGGAGCAGCTTCTTTACCTGACATCACTGTTTGACCGACTTTCAATCCATTAGGTGCAAGAATATAAGTTTTTGCCCCATCTACATAATACAACAATGCAATACGGGCAGAACGGTTAGGATCATACTCGATTGTTTTCACTGTCGCAGGAATGCCGTCTTTTGTTCTCTTGAAGTCAATTAAACGATACTTTCTTTTGTGACCGCCACCAAGATAACGCATAGTCATCTTTCCTTCGTTATTGCGGCCGCCGCTACGTTTATTAAGACCTACTACAAGAGACTTTTCTGGTACACTGGCAGTGACTTCATCAAATGTACCAATAATTTTGTGTCTTTGCCCCGGCGTTGTGGGCTTTAATTTGCGAATTCCCATCGTTTTTATTATAAATTACTAAAGAAATCAATTACTTCTCCTTCTTTCAAAGTCACGACAGCTTTTTTGAAAGCGGACATTTTTCCGTTGATAACACCAGATTTGGTGTATCTTGATTTACGTTTACCGCCGTAGTTCATTGTATTCACGTCAACAACTTTCACGTTATACATTTCTTCTATAGCTTTTTTTATCTCGATTTTATTTGCATCCGGAGAAACACGAAAACCATAGCGGTTAGGAAATTTTTCCGTTACTGCTGTTTGTTTTTCCGTTACAATAGGCTTAATGATAATTCCCATTTGAAAATTCTCCTATACATTAAAAGTTATTGATAGCTGCAACCGAACTTTCTGTTATTACAAGGTTTTTTGCATCAAGCACCCTGTAAGTATTCAGTCCGGAAACCGTCACTACATTTGTCCGTTCCAAATTGCGGGCAGACAACGAAACATTATTATTACCTTCAGTTAAAACCATCAATAATTTTTGATCATTTACTTTCAGGTTTTTCATCAGGCCCACAAATTCTTTTGTTTTGGGAGCTTCAAAAGAAAAGTCTTCAACTACGATAATAGCATTTGCCTGCGCTTTATAAGACAATGCTGATTTACGAGCCAAAGCTTTCACTTTTTTATTCAGCTTGAAACTGTAATCTCTGGGTTTCGGGCCGAAAACACGAGCACCACCCACCAATACCGGAGAATTGATATCTCCACGGCGAGCACCACCTCCACCTTTCTGGCGGCCTAATTTGCGGGTACTTCCGGATATTTCATTTCTTTCTTTCGATTTATGAGTTCCCTGACGTTTATTAGCCAAATGTTGTTTTACATCCAGGTAAATAGCATGGTCATTGGGCTCAATTGCGAAGACAGAATCATTCAGTGTTACCTTTTTTCCGGTATCTTCACCTTTTATATTAAATACACTTAGTTCCATTACTTTTCAATTAATACGATTGAACCTTTTGCTCCCGGTACAGAACCCTTGATCAACATTAAGTTATGTTCGGGGATCAATTTAATTATCTGGAGATTTTGAACTGTTACTCTCCTATGTCCGGTTTGTCCACCCATCCGTGTTCCTTTGAATACTTTCGCAGGATAAGAACAGGCTCCGATAGAACCCGGGTGACGTTGACGGTCACTTTGTCCCAAAGTAGCTTCTCCAACTCCGCGGAAACCATGACGTTTTACAACACCCTGGAATCCTTTACCTTTAGATACTCCAATTACATCTACATAAAGTTCGCCGTCAAAATAATCTACAGTGATTACATCTCCGAGCTTATAATCGCCCTTATTTTCTTTGTAATCTCCCTGTTTTTTGAACTCGGCCAAGTGTCTCTTTGGTGTCGTTCCTGCTTTTTTGAAGTGTCCCATTTCAGGTTTGGAAGTATGTTTTTCCTTCTTTTCCTGAAAACCGATCTGAACAGCTTCATAGCCATCTGTTTCAACAGATTTTACCTGAGTAACAACACAAGGACCTACTTCGATAACAGTGCATGGAAGATTTTTTCCATCAGCACTGAAAACGGATGTCATTCCGATTTTTTTTCCTAATAATCCTGGCATTTCAGTTTAATTTTTAATTCACGTTATTAATATCATAATATGAGGACGAGCGGACCCGCCCCTACATGATGTTCGTTTGTTATACTTTGATTTCTACTTCTACACCGCTGGGTAATTCCAGTTTCATTAATGCGTCTACTGTTTTCGCAGTTGAACTATAGATATCGATCAATCTTTTATAAGAAGAAAGTTCGAATTGCTCACGAGACTTTTTATTAACGAAAGTAGAACGGTTTACTGTAAAAATACGTTTGTGAGTAGGAAGAGGTATAGGACCACTTACCACAGCACCGGTAGCTTTCACTGTTTTTACGATTTTTTCGGCTGACTTGTCAACCAAATTATAATCGTAAGACTTCAATTTAATTCTGATTTTTTGGCTCATTGTTTTAATATTAAACGATTTATACTAAGTAAGCCGGAAAAAGAGCCATTTCCTCTTCCGGCTTAATTAATTATTTTATCAAATCCACACGTCCTTTCACTTCTGTCAATACCTGTTTAGCAATAGAAGCAGATACTTCTTCGTAATGAGAGAATGACATAGTAGAAGTTGCACGACCGGATGTAATTGTACGCAAAGCTGTTACATAACCGAAAGTTTCAGCCAGAGGCACTTTTGCTTTTACAATACGGGCACCTGTACGGCTGGTATCCATTCCTTCCACTTGTCCGCGACGTTTATTCAGGTCACCGATTACATCACCCATACTTTCTTCCGGGGTAACAACTTCCATTTTCATGATCGGTTCCATCAGTTTCGGAGAAGCTTTTTCAGAAGCACTCTTGAACGCCTGGATCGCACAAATTTCGAAAGACAACTGATCGGAGTCAACCGGGTGATAAGAACCATCGACAAGCACCACTTTCAGTTTATCCAAAGCATATCCGGCAAGTACCCCGTTTTTCATCGCACGGGCAAAACCTTTCTGGATAGAAGGAATATATTCTTTTGGAATATTACCACCTTTTACTTCGTCTACAAATTGCAATTCGCCTTCGAAATCAGCATCAGCAGGACCAACGCGAACGATCATATCAGCAAATTTACCGCGACCTCCGGTTTGTTTCTTATAAGTCTCACGCAACTCTACAGTTTGAGTGATTGCTTCTTTGTAAGAAACCTGAGGACGACCCTGGTTACATTCTACTTTGAATTCACGCCTTAAACGATCGATAATGATTTCAAGGTGAAGCTCTCCCATTCCCGAAATAACAGTCTGACCGGTTTCTTCATTTGTTTTTACAGTAAAAGTAGGATCCTCTTCAGCCAATTTGCTCAAGCCCATACCCAATTTATCAAGGTCTTTCTGAGTTTTAGGCTCAACGGCAATACCGATAACCGGTTCCGGGAAGTCCATAGATTCCAATACAATCGGATGGCTTTCATCACAAAGAGTATCACCTGTACGGATATCTTTGAAACCAACTCCTGCACCAATATCACCACAACCGATAAAATCTTTCGGGTTTTGTTTATTAGAGTGCATTTGGAACAAACGGGAAATACGTTCTTTTTTATCAGAACGGGTATTATAGACATAAGAACCGGCATCCAATTCTCCCGAATATACACGGAAGAAGCAAAGACGTCCTACATACGGGTCTGTTGCAATCTTAAATGCCAAAGCACACAAAGGTTCATCAGAACTTGGGTGACGAACGATTACTTTTTCCGGATCATCCGGAGACGTGCCTTCAATAGCAGGAGTATCAGTCGGGCTAGGCAAGTAAGCACAAGCAGAGTCCAAAAGACATTGTACCCCTTTGTTTTTGAAAGAAGAGCCACAAATCATCGGATTAATCTGCATAGCTATTGTTCCTTTGCGGATAGCTACACGAATTTCATCTTCTGTAATTGTAGAAGGATCTTCAAAATACTTTTCCATCAAAGCATCATCACATTCAGCCAATACTTCAAGCATTTTGTCTCTCCATTCATTGGCTTCATCAACCAACTGAGAAGGAATTTCTTCCATTGAATAATCAGCTCCCATGGTTTCATCATGCCAGAAGTAAGCCTTCATTGTCACCAAATCCACCACACCTGCGAAAGTTTCTTCCGCTCCGATAGGAATTTGGATAGGACAAGGATTAGCTCCCAACACATCTTTTACCTGGCGAACCACTTCAAAGAAGTTAGCTCCCGAACGGTCCATTTTATTTACATAACCGATACGGGGTACATTATATTTATCAGCCTGACGCCATACTGTTTCCGATTGCGGTTCCACGCCACCAACGGCACAAAAAGCAGCCACAGCACCATCCAGGATACGCAAAGAACGTTCTACTTCCACTGTGAAGTCAACGTGTCCCGGAGTATCTATCAGGTTGATCTTATATGTTTCGTCTTTATATTTCCAGTTGGCTGTTGTAGCAGCAGAA
This sequence comes from Bacteroidales bacterium, assembly GCA_031552335.1. Taxonomy (GTDB): domain Bacteria; phylum Bacteroidota; class Bacteroidia; order Bacteroidales; family Azobacteroidaceae; genus JAISFI01. The sequence goes on from JAVBMQ010000022.1 coordinate 31,804, forward strand.
GTAATCGTGATACCACGCTCCTGCTCCTGTTCCATCCAGTCCATGGTAGCTGCACCATCATGAACCTCTCCGATTTGATGGGTCAAACCTGTATAAAAAAGGATACGTTCGGAGGTAGTTGTTTTTCCGGCATCAATGTGCGCCATGATGCCCATATTCCTGGTAAGTCTTAGCTGTTTATCTGAACCTTTTGCCATTGTCTGTCAATTCATATTAAAATCTAAAATGAGCAAAAGCCCTGTTGGCTTCGGCCATTCTGTGCATATCTTCTTTTCTCTTGAAAGCGCCACCCTGGTTGTTGAAACCATCAACAATCTCGGCAGCCAATTTGTCAGCCATTGTTTTTCCACCTCTTTTACGAGAGTAAGAAATCATATTTTTCATTGAAATAGACTCCTTGCGGTCAGGACGGATTTCAGTAGGAACCTGGAATGTAGCGCCACCTATACGGCGTGATTTTACTTCAACAAGCGGAGTGATATTTTCCATTGATTGTTTCCAGATTTCAAGAGGAGACTTTGTTTCATTAGGCCTTTTAGCCTTCACGAGGTCAAGTGCGGAATAGAATATATCGAAGGCAACATTCTTTTTGCCATCATACATCAAGTGGTTTACGAACTTCGTAACCTTTACATCACCGAAAACAGGATCCGGGAGGATCTGTCTTTTCTTTGGTTTTGCTTTTCTCATTGTTTTTTAATTTTTTTCTTGTTTTTGGTTGCCATTTTTGTCTTCAACGATTCCTCCGAACCATTTACTCAACCTTGATGAAAATTTTGAATTAAAAATTTTGAATTAGCGAAGAAATACTTCTTAAATTCACTCCAAATTCTTAATCTTTCATTTTCATTATGTAGCTTTTTTCCAAAAAACCTGATTAATAATTACTTTTTACCTTTTCCTTTTGCTGCTGCAGGAGCTGCTCCCGGTTTCGGGCGTTTAGCACCATATTTGGAACGTCTTTGTGTACGGCCGTTTACACCGGCAGTATCCAAAGTTCCGCGTACGATGTGATAACGTACACCAGGAAGGTCTTTTACACGACCGCCTCTTACCAAAACGATGGAGTGCTCTTGTAAGTTATGTCCTTCACCCGGAATATAAGCATTTACTTCCTTTGTGTTGGTCAAACGAACACGTGCAACTTTACGCATGGCTGAGTTAGGCTTTTTAGGAGTAGTAGTGTAAACCCTTACACAAACACCACGTCTTTGAGGACATGCATCCAATGCAGGAGATTTACCTTTTACTTCCAAAGTAGCCCTTCCTTTTCTTACTAACTGTTGAATCGTAGGCATTTTTTGTACTTTTAATTCTTTGTTTTTATTATAATAATGTTCTCGTCTTCTTAGTTTTCAACACCATAAAAAGCTTTGTATTTTTTGAATAATCAGGAGATTATTGCATTAACCTTAATTTTTACGGCGAAAAACGGTGCAAAGATAGGGAAAATTCAGGTAACGAACAACGTGTTGCTGAATGGTTTGGGTTGTAAAATGGATTTTTAATTTTATTTAACTAATTTGAAATGTTAATCTTTCCTTAATAAGGAGCTTCTATGATCGCAGGCTTAGTAAAGATTCCCAAACAAAACCTCAACTACTTTTTCATTTGCATTATTCAGATCATTTTGTATAAAATTTACCTCCTTGTAGTGAACCGAATCTATGCAATTTTATACAAATTTATTTTGACATGTAAAAAAAGCTGATAATAACCTATTTGATTTATTTATGATATCTGTTTCTAAAAATTTCCAATTTCTTCTTTACACCACTCAGGAAGGCTTTATACTCCTCCGATTCCGGATTAAACGGGCGATGTTCCAAGGCCTGCCGGATACTATTATACTCTGCAATAGTTTTCATTGTATGATGATCAAAATAACTTTCTGAAAATTTTCCCCAAATATATTCTATAGCTGTAGTGGAAGGATGCAACATATCTCCTGCATAAAAACGATAGTCCCGCAAGTCATCCAACAACAATTCATAGGATGGAAAATAGTCAATCGAAGCTGATTTCAACTCTTCAATGGTTAGCAAAAGGATAGACTTGCTTAGCTGGTTCTCATGGGCTCCGTCTTTCCAATGACGAACGGGACTAACTGTCATCAATATATTTAAATCCGGATTTATTTTTCGCAACTCTCCAATTAACGGTTGCCAGACAGAGAGAATTTCCGAAATAGTTATCCGTTCATGCAAAAAAGCAGAAGCAGGTAATTTATGACAATTAGAGACCACATTCCCGGTATCTTTCAAACGATATACATAAGATGTTCCAAAGGTTATAATCAATACCGTAGCTTTCCGTATAAAATCGACAGAATACTCCATTTGCCGGTTCATATTAGAAAGGCATTCTCCGGAAGTTAATGCAGAAAAGCGACTGTGATGGTTGAATGATGAATACAAACCTTTATATTCAAAAATATCAGACGCTGTATATTGCTTTTCCTGCAATAAATCTTTCAAACCGGAAGCTACAGACAACGGATTATATAAAATTCCAAAGGGATTAATATCTACCTGAAAACCGGATGATTGTAATTTATTTCCAATATTTTCGGTAAAACAGGAGCCCATTAACACAATTTTATCATGATGGGATATTTTAAATCCTGTTTTGGGAGCAGGTATTTCTGTGCGAAAGTTCATTCCTATAAAAATTCAATCTTCAAATAAATCCTTTAAGTCAATTTCGAGTCCCTGAAAGATATGAACAGGAATTTTAACATCATACTCATATGCTGTTCCATCATCATATCTTCCGTTTTCTTGTAAAATAAACACTGTAATCGCTTTTTCTTTGGGAAATGCCACCCAATATTCTTTTACTCCGGAAGATTCATATACATGAAATTTTTGGTCCATATCAAATTTGGCAGTAGAAGGAGATTGTACCTCTACGATCAAATCCGGAGCTCCGAGACATCCTCGCTCATCAATTTTTGATAAATCACAGATTACACAAATATCAGGTTGAAAGACTGTCGTGATTTGGTCATCTGCAGTCTGTCCTTCTTTCGGAAAGCGGACATCGAATGGAGCATGAACTACTTTACATTTCCCTTTTCGTTTTTTTATAAACCAGGAAATATTAGACAATATAGTTGATGTTACAAGTGCATGACGAGACGAAGGAGCAGACAAAGTCATCACCATCCCATTATATAATTCACGTAATTTTCCATCAGCCCAAGTTAAATAATCTTTATAGGTATATAAACTGCCTTTTGTCGGCTGAAAGAACACTCCATAACCCAGGCTTGGCTCTTGAAGATTACTTGACATTTTATCATCAATAACTTTTTCTTCTTTTATCTTTTCTTTTTTCATGGTTTTGTATTTTGTGGGTTTGTCCTACAAAAGTAATAATTTTTTCCAATTTAAATTGGCATTCATTTTGTAGTTATCTTGAGGTATTCGATTTTCAGATACAATTCCTCTCATGCAAGGAGAATATCAGAAAATGACAGAGAACAAGACTGAATTTATCTGTGTAATTACAACAGGAAAACTTAAAACATAAACAATAAAATACTGTTTCAATGGTTTGTTATATGATTTTATTGTGTATTTTTGCCGTTCCAAAATGAGCTTTTTAGATCAAATAAATTATCCGGAAGACCTTCGAAAGATGGACATCTCCAATCTGGGAGGTCTTTGCAACGAGTTAAGACAATACATTATTCAGGTTTTGTCTGACAACCCGGGACATTTTGCATCCAGTCTGGGTACTGTTGAATTAACAGTTGCCTTGCACTATGTATTCAACACACCATATGATAAAATTGTATGGGATGTGGGGCATCAGGCATACAGCCATAAGATACTTACCGGACGAAAGGAAGCATTCAAAACACTTCGTAAATTCAAGGGTTTGAGCGGTTTTCCAAATCCGAAAGAAAGTGAATACGATGCCTTTATTGCAGGGCATGCATCGACTTCCATTTCTGCAGCTTTGGGTATGGCCATTGCTTCTTCTTTAAAAAATGAGGACAGACAGGTCATTGCTGTTACCGGAGACGGTTCGATGACTGGCGGTTTATCGTTTGAAGGCTTAAACAATGCTTCAACAAACCCAAACAATCTGCTCATTATCCTCAATGACAACAACATGGCGATCGACAATAGTGTAGGCGGACTCAGCCAATATCTTGTCGACATCACCACGTCGTATACATATAATAAAGTCAGGGATAAGCTCTTCAGAGGCATGAAAAAAGTGAATCTGATCAGCGATGACAATAAAGGCATTGTTCAGAGATTCAATAACAGCCTGAAAGCCTTACTGACCAAACAACATAACCTGTTTGAAGGGTTCAGTATCCGGTATTTCGGTCCGGTCGACGGACATGATGTTGTTGGTCTGGTCAAAACTTTGAATGACATCAAAAGCTTGAAAGGGCCCAAATTGTTACACATCAAGACTGTCAAAGGAAAAGGATTCGAACCGGCGGAGAAATCAGCTACAGAGTGGCATGCTCCCGGAAAATTCGATCCGCAAACCGGAGAACGGATCATTGTACATTCTTTAGATGAGCCTCAATTGTACCAGGATGTATTCGGACACACCCTTTTGGAACTGGCATTACAAAACGAAAATATTGTAGGGATTACCCCAGCCATGCCCAGCGGATGCTCTATGAACATCATGATGAAAGAACTCCCGGAAAGGACTTTTGATGTTGGCATCGCAGAATCTCATGCTGTCACATTTTCTGCTGGATTAGCAAAAGAAGGACTACTTCCATTCTGCAATATTTATTCTTCTTTTTCTCAACGATCATACGACCAGATCATCCATGATGCGGCTTTACAAAATCTGGATATGGTTATTTGCCTTGACAGGGGCGGATTGGTCGGAGAAGACGGAGCCACACATCATGGAGCTTTTGACCTGGCATTTCTCCGTTGTATCCCAAATCTGACAATCTCCTCTCCCATCAATGAACATGACCTGAGAAATCTGATGTTCACTGCAACCCAACCTGGAATGGGAACATTTGTCATCCGTTATCCGAGAGGCAAAGGCGAACTAACCAACTGGCGTAATGAAATGCAGGTTTTGCCTGTAGGAAAAGGAAGAAAATTAAAAGACGGAACAAAAACAGCAATACTTAGTATAGGCCCGATAGGATACATTGTTAAAAAAGCCATCCAAATGGCAGAAGAAGCCGGAGCCGGAAGCATTGCTCATTATGATATGATTTACCTGAAGCCTATAGATGAAAACCTTCTGCATGAAGTTGCCCGTCAACATGAACAAATAATTACTGTAGAAAATGGTACCATCAAAGGAGGATTAGGCAGCGCTGTGTTGGAATTTTTATCTGAAAATAACTATACCAACAAGGTTAAACGGATAGGGATTCCTGATGAATTTATAGAACATGGTTCAATTCCTGAACTCTACAAATTGTGTGGATTAGACGCTGAAAGTATAAGTAAAATTTTATTATGAAAATCATTATTGCCGGAGCAGGAGAAGTCGGCACGCACCTGGCGAAGCTGTTGTCACAAGAAAATCAGGATATTGTCCTGATGGATCCGGATGAAGAAAGATTAGCATTTACCAATACCAATCTGGAAATCCTCCCGATTACAGGCAATCCCACATCTATCAACGACCTGATTCGTGCCGGAGTAAAAGAATCCGATCTGTTCATTGCTGTAACTCCCGAAGAGACAACTAATATTACAGCTTGTATGCTTGCGACCAACCTGGGAGCAGACAAAACATTTGCAAGAATCAATAACTACGAATACCTGCTTCCCAAAAATAAAGAGTTTTTCAAAAGTCTTGGGGTTGACTCTTTGATATATCCGGAAATGCTTGCTGCAGAAGAAATTGTAAATGCAGTCAAACGTCCGTGGGCCCGGCAATGGTGGGAATTATGTAATGGAGAATTGATACTTATCGGTGTTAAAGTCCGCGAAAAAGCTCCTATCGTCGGTAAATTTCTATACGAAATTTCACGTGAAGAAAAAATATACCACATTGTAGCCATCAAAAGGGAAAATGAGACTATTATCCCAAGGGGAAGCGATGAAATCAAAGCCGGTGATTTACTCTATTTCACCACCACTAAAAACCGCATTGCAGCCATCCAGAAACTTACAGGAAAAGAAAATATCCAGGTACGTAAAGTTATCATCATGGGAGGCGGACGCATTGCTGTCAAAACAGCACAATACCTGTCTTCCAACCTGCAAATAAAAATACTGGAATTAGACAAAGAAAAAAGTCATAAGATAGCAGAACAGGTAGATGGTCATATCATGGTCATTAATGGAGACGGCAGAGATACTGAATTATTGATACAGGAAAACATCAAAGATTGCGATGCTTTTATGGCGCTTACCGGCAACTCTGAGACCAATATACTGGCCTGCATGGCTGCCAAACGCTTTGGCGTTCCTAAAACAGTCGCTCAGGTAGAAAATATTGATTATATTACGATGGCAGAAAAAATGGACATCGGAACTGTCATCAATAAAAAGCTCATCGCGGCAAGTCATATTTATCAATTTTTATTGAATGCCGATGTTTCCAATGTAAAATGTCTTACATTTGCAAATGCAGATGTAGCGGAATTAGTGGCAAAACCAGGTTCAAAAATTACCCGTAAACCGGTAAAGGATCTGAATCTTCCTAAAGACATGACTCTAGGGGGACTGATAAGAAATGGCAAACCCATCATTATCGAAGGAGATACCATGATAGCGGCAGAAGACCATGTGGTTATTTTCTGTTTAGACACTGCCATGAGAAAGTTACAAAACTATTTCAACTGATGAAAAGGAGAAATTTGTTGTTGAACTGGCATTTCATTTCCAGGGTATTAGGTTTCATTCTATGCCTGGAATCATTATTTTTATTTCTGTCAACAGCTGTTTCTTTTGCATACAAAGATGAGAAAGGTTCATTTGACCTGTTAATCGCAGGTGCAGTTGCTTTGGCATTTGGCATCTTACTGGTTGTATTAGGGCCGAAAGAGAAAGCCCGTTTTATCGGGAAAAGAGAAAGTTTTTTAACCGTTTCCCTTTCCTGGTTTGTCTTTTCGATATTCGGCATGATACCTTTTTATACCAGTGGCTCCGTATCTTCTATTACAGATGCATTCTTTGAAACCATGTCTGGTCTCACTACTACAGGATCTTCTATTTTGGTTGAAGTAGAAAAACTTCCGAACGGACTTTTATTCTGGCGTTCTCTTCTCCAATGGATCGGAGGAATGGGGATGATTCTTTTCTCTCTCGCATTACTACCTCTGTTGGGCGGTGGAGCCGTACAACTCTATGATGCAGAGACCACCGGAATAACACACGATAAATTCCGTCCAAGGGTTGGCCAAATAGCTAAAAGATTATGGGGTATCTACATCGGACTAACTCTGATGCTTTTATCATTACTCTGGATTGGCCCCATGAACTTCTTCGACTCCCTTTGCCATGCATTAACCACCTTATCTACAGGAGGATATTCCACCAAACAACTCAGCATTGCTTACTGGGATTCTGCCTATATAGACTATATTGTCAGCTTCTTCATGATCTTAGGATCTATCAACTTTACACTGATTTATTTCTTTTTCAAAGGAAATTTCAGTAAAATAAAGAAAGATGAAGAATTGAAATGGTATTTAATTGCCATTGCATGTGCAACAGTTATTGTCACTTTCTATCTGATAGAAGATATGCATGTACAAAATTATACGGTTTCATTCCGAGCTGCTATCTTTCAGGTAATTTCTATTATATCAACCACTGGTTTTGCCACAGCCGACTATGTTATCTGGGGCCCCTTTTACTGGATTATTTTTCTCCTGTTGATGGTTGTTTGCGGATGTGCCGGTTCTACAAGTGGAGGTATGAAAATGATTCGTTTGGTTGTACTCGCCAAAAATACAAGAAACGAATTTAAGAAACACTTACATCCCAGAGCCATTATCCCAGTGAGAATCAACGGTACTGCCTTATCTCAAGACGTTGTGCAACGTGTCATGGCATTTGTCTTTTTATACTTATTTATTATCCTGATCAGTTGGTTATTTTTCACTCTTACCGGAATGGGGTTTGAAGAATCATTAGGAGCCGCCGTAACAGCAATTAGTAATGCCGGACCCGGCCTAGGAGATGTTGGCCCTACCGGATGCTTTGCTAAAATACCCACTATTTCCAAATGGTATATGGCTTTTCTGATGATGGTGGGACGTTTGGAAATTTTTACCGTATTGACGTTGCTGACTCCGGGATTTTGGAAAAGGATGTAATTTTAATTGACAATTATACAACAAAAAGATTATTTTATAACCACCTTGCGTACAGTCTCTCCGATTTTGAAGATGTAGTAACCTTTAGGCACATTCAGTATCAATTCAACGGGGGAAGTTTTCAGAATATATTCATCGACTTTCAATCCGACAACACTGAAAATTTCAAGTTTTTGTCCGACAGTTGCATTTTGCACTGTAATGCGATTTCCGTTTACTATGATTTCAATTGAAGGTTTTTCCTGTTCGACCACAAGTTTAGATTTCACTTCCTGTGCAGTAAGTGAAAAAGAAGAAATGGAAAATAAAAATACGACTGATATAAATATAATTTTTCTCATATGCACAGTATCAACCCAATTTTATTACAAAGGTAGAAAAAAGCAAATGGTTTTCCAAACAAAAATGGAATTTTTGAATTTTGAATTCTAAATTTTGAATTCAAAGATTCATCTATTACTTTTCAACTCAAAATTCAAAATTCAAAATTCAAAATTCAAAATTTCTAATTTATTCCCTGTACCAATCAGCATACATCAAATAGTTTTTTGCTATTTTTTGGTTGATCTCTTTAGATTGCTCCGGATCTACTTTTTTTATAAATTTAGCAGGAACACCGGCATAGATAGATCCGGGTTCTACCTGAGTACCACTTAAGACAACAGAGCCGGCAGCTATGATGGCTCCTTCTCCTATCACAGCATGATCTAACACAACCGAACCAATTCCGATCAGAGCTCCTTTTTCTATTTTCGCCCCATGAATTACCACATTGTGGCCAACAGAAACGTCATCAGCAATTTCCGTTACCGATTTTTGGTAAAGTGTATGTATAACAGTACCATCCTGGATATTTACGCGATTTCCGATACGAATCGAGTTAACATCTCCCCTCAACACAGCCCCGAACCACACACTGCAATCGCGTCCGATCACAACATCTCCTACTACAACGGCATTATCTGCCAAATATACATTTTCTCCTATTTCCGGAGTAAATCCGCGTACTGATTTTATGATTGCCATATCTATTTTGTTAAATTTTCAAGTAATGTTTCCAATGTTTGTTCATCCAATTTTTTTGCAATGATTTTTTTGTCTTTATCCAATAAATAAACAGCAGGAGTAGAAGATGTGTCAAAATAATGCCAAAAAAATGATTTTCTCTCCGGATCCCAGGCATTTACCCAATCACCCAGGTGATGCTCATCAATAAATTTAAGCCACTCCTCTTTGTCGGTTTGTGTGTATATACAAAGGACTTCCAAGCCGGCAGATTTGTATTTTTGATATAATTGGTCGTGAACTAACGGTGTCATCTGTCGGCAATGTCCGCAAGAAGGTTCAAAGAAATATAACAATGTATATTCCGACTGTATATCATTTAAAATTACCGGTTGATTACCGGCATCAGACAAAATCAAATTATGCGCCTGCATTCCAATTCTGTTGAATCGTATTTTTTTATATTCCGCTTCAATATTTGCAGAAAAGGCTGAATCAGTCCATGTTGTAAGTCCTTTGAAATAGTAATCTTCTGTCAACTTCGCCCAAATATTTTCCATTCCCATATATTTACTTTGTACAGAATAATCGAATAAATGGGAAAACATCAAGCGAAAACAAAGGGTATCTGCCACAGTCCGGTCAACCAAAGCAGAAGCTGCATTGGCAAGTGTATCCGGATGTTTTTCCAGCACCTGTTCCATGTATGCATCTATTTTTTTAGGGAAATAATTAGTATACCAGAAACGGATATCAGTAAGATCGATATGATCAAAATAATGCATTTTTAGAAATTCCTGCTGTGTATAATACTCTTCCATTGAAACCGGAGACGGATATGGGCCTTCGACAGGCTGGATACCTTTGAAAAAATCAGCTACCCATTCTCCTTTGTGTTTCTGTAAAAAATGATCTATAAAGGCACTTACTTCGTCATTTAATGCGGACAATTGACCCCTCAGGTCTCCCTGCTGATCCTCCGGAAGTTCCTGTATTTGAGAGATCAGTTTATTTCTTTCTTCTTGCTTTACAGACAAATACCGTGCATACTCCATAAATGCTTCTGTCTGTAGCGAACCGGTTATTTTACTTTTCCGAATAAAATTACCTGGCTCAATCTGCATTTGAAACTCCTGATCATCAGTCAAAAGAAGGTCAAAAGACTGTCCGCCGTTACGATATATAGCATATAATCCCTGCGGTAAAGTTTCCTGTTGCTGAAATACACCCATACCTTTTGATGATAACTGTATGGAATCTTTTTTATACAGATTTCCATTGAAATAATTACACAAAAAAATGGTCGAATCCGCCCATTGGGAAACTTTAATTTCTATTTTACAAGAACCTTTTGCTGCAGAGGGGGCTGAAACAAAAATGAGTAAGCAAGGAATAAGCAAATAATATTTAAATTTCATATGCATTTTTTGAAGACTTTTTTCTCGTTCGGTTAAGAATTCACTTGTTTCCACAAAATTAGCTATTATTTCGGAATTTCAGATGAAATTTTGAGTTTTGAGTTTTGAATTTTGAATTCAAATGACAGATTGAAGTCTATATCATCCATTTTTTATAATTTTGCAGGCATGATAGAAAATATTTTTCAACGTACAGAACTACTTCTCGGCAAAGAGGTTTTAGAATCATTATCTAATAAACGTATCATCCTCTTCGGTGTAGGAGGTGTAGGAAGCTGGTGTGCAGAAAGTTTAATCAGAACAGGGGTCAGACATCTGACAATTGTAGATTTTGACAAAGTATGCTTAACCAACATCAACAGGCAATTGCCTGCGACGACAGAGACAATTGGCGAATTCAAAACTTCTGTACTCAAAAAAAGATTGTTATCTATTAATCCGGAAGCAGAAATCACAGAAATCACTAATAAGTATGATCCGGAGTCAGCCGATACTTTTCAACTAGAGACATATGATTATATCATAGACGCCATTGACAGTCTGGATTGCAAAACACATCTCATACTTAGCGCCACACAAACCAGGGCCCATTTTTTCTCTTCTATGGGAGCCGCTTCAAAATTAGATCCAACCCGGGTACAGGTAGCCGAATTCTGGAAAGTGAAAGGTTGCCCGTTGGCTGCTGCTGTCAGACGAAAAATAAAGAAAAACGGCACTTTTCCTTCCAAAAAATTCAGATGTATTTTCAGTGATGAATTAATAACCGGAGAGAGAAAAGGAACAGTTGCGCATGTAACGGCTGTATTTGGGTTTGTATTGGCAAGCTTGGTGATAAAAGAAGAAATTTTGAATTTTGAATTTTGAATTATGGGTTGTACATTTTCTCTTTTGAATTCAATATTCAAAATTTTCAATTCAAAATTTCACAAATATTTCTTGCCCGACCAATCAGGGTAAGCTGTTAAATTAAAAAAATCATCGAAAGTGCCTGATAATATCAATTCTTTTGGGATACCTGAGGTAAAAGGTTTTTCTTTTGACATCAACCAGAAACAGTCTCCCATACGAATGGCAGATTCTATATCGTGAGTGGAAATAAGAATGCTTTTTTGCTCTTTTTTTGCCAGATCCCGAAGTAAAATCATGGTTTCTATACGGCTGTTGACATCCAGAAATGCTGTTGGCTCATCCAACAAAATAACGGGACACTCCTGAGCCAACACCTTTGCTATCATTGCCTTTTGTCTTTCTCCATCGCTGAGTTCTGCCACATAATGATCTGCTTTATCTGCAATACCGGCTTTCAGCATAGACTCCTGGATTACTTCTCTATCATGAACTTTCAATTCTCCGAAAAATCCGGTATGCGGGTGTCTTCCTAAAGAGACCAACTCAAATACAGTAATTCCCCCAGCATTTGTTTTATCGGTAAGAACTACCCCGATCAATTGGGCCAGTTCATTGTCTGCGTAATTTACAAGATTTTTGCCATTGATCCGTATTTCACCCTGCAATGGAGATTGAAAACCGGATATAGTACGGAGCAATGTTGATTTTCCGGAACCATTGCGTCCCAACAAACAAGTCAGTTCCCCAGGATGTAATTCCTGTGTTATTCCCTCTTTGACTATCTTCTGTTTTCCATGTTTAAGAGGATAGCCGATAGATACATTTTTTATTTGTATACTTGTCTTCAATTGAAATACTGTATATTTTTCCGGTTGACAATTACATATATAATTACTGGAGCTCCTAATATTGGAGTAATTGCGTTCAATGGCAATACTCCGGTTCCAAAAGGCATAACCGTCAATATATTGCATAATAATGCAACAACAGCTCCCGATAATAAGGTAACCGGCACTAACATCTGATGATTAGATGTACCCAACATCAACCTGGCCATATGCGGGACAGCCAGACCGATAAAGCTGATCGGTCCGCAAAAGGCAGTCACAACAGCTGTCAGTAAACCGGTACAAAGCAATATCAATATTCTCGTCCGCCTGATATCAATACCCAGATTAGAGGCATATCTTTCCCCTAAAAGTAATGCATTCAAAGGCTTTATCAACAAAACGGTTCCAATGAGTCCTGTTAAAATCGCCATCGAATAAAAAGGAATTTGTTTCAAGGCAATTCCTGAGAAATTTCCCATACCCCACATCACAAAAGAACGTAGTCCTTCCGAAGAAGAAATATAATTCAGGAGAGAAATCCCGGATGAAGCCAAATAACCAATCATCATACCGAGGATTAACACCATGATATTATTTTTCAGTTTGACGGAAAAATAAACAACCAGAGACAATACCAAAAGCGCTCCGGTCAATGCAGCAAGAACGATAGCCAAACTACCTCCGATAGTATATGCTCCTGTCCCCACCGTTCCTCCTAAATATAACATCACAATAGCCACCCCCAGATTGGCGCCATCACTGATCCCTAAAATAGAAGGACCAGCCAGAGGATTCTGGAAAAGCGTTTGCAACATCAAACCGCTGACTGCCAGGGCCGCACCGGCTAATAACGCCGTAATCGCCTGTGGCAAACGAGACTGCAGGATAATATTTGTCCAAGCCATTCGTTCCACCTCTTTTCCCATCAGAATATCCCATATCTTAGCCGCCGGAATCTGAACCGAACCGTAGAAAAGGTTTCCCAGAAAAAGTAAAAAAATCAGGAAAACCAGTAACCAGCAAACAAGAGGCTTATTATTCATCTTTCATCCATTCAAAATATTTCGGGCCAGGTTCAGTAACATCTATTTCCGGATGGAAAAAACGGATCAGGTCGCTCAAAACCAAATCCGGATTCATCACTCCTTCCTCATAATAATTATTGCGATTGGTATTGGAAAAAATAATCTTCCGGTCTTTCCAGGCTTTGAAATAAGTATAAGACTCCGATTCTGATTTCAACTGATTATAAGTAAGCTCCGAATCAGACTTAATAATCCAAAAATCAGCATTTTCAGCCTTATCATATACTGTTTCAAAATCAAGGGTCAGGGAACCTGAATGAAAATCATCTTTCCACAAATAATCAGCTCCTGCATCTTCGTAAAAATGAGCCATGTAACTCTGTCCTCCCGGAACATACCATACCTGTCCGAATTTTTTCTCACTGAATACCGTTGGACGTACTTTCAAGTGCTTTGTTTTCTGCACCAACCCATGATACCTTTCAGCAATACCATCCATCAATTCTTTTGCTTCTTTATCCTTGTTGAGAAATGCAGCAATAAAACGAATCCACTCAGCTCGTCCCAAAGGGGTAGTCTCCATATAAGCAGCACACTCCACGATAGCAACACCCGTAGTCTCCAATTTACCATAACCCATATCCGGATAAGGAGATACAATGATTATTTCCGGAGAAATACTCATTAATTTTTCCGTATTAACAGAAGAAAACTCCCCGATATCTATAATCTCACCTTTTTCAACGCCTTTTTTAAGATCAGGGATCTTGACATAACGCGTTTCCGTCATGGCTTTGATCTTATGCATCTCTCCCAACATCCCGAGCATAGAAGCATCGATAGAAGACAAACAAGCTATATTTTCAACAGGAACCTCAACAACATCCCCGGCCGGGAGATTTTCAGGATGTTTCTTCTCCTTATCAACCAGGATATATGTATGAAGAATTTGAGTTGTATCCCAGGGATTACGGACTTTAACCTGCGTATAATCATCCGCATAATGAATGGAAAATCCTGAAGCGTAAGTGATTTCCGCAGGAATGCCCATATCTTTTTCATGTTTTTTAGAAGTACAGGAAAAAAGGAAAAAGAAAAACAAACATAAAACGAATCCATTATTTATCTTCCCTATTTTTCGTCCTTCATTTTTCATTTTCATTTCTTTTGGGATGACAAAGGTACATTTTTTTGTTCGAAAATTTGCATAATACAAACAAAAGCGCTTACTTTGCATTTCAAAGTACTTTTATATGGAAAATAAAGAAGCATTAAATACATTGAGAGACATCCGGAACATGATGGAGAAATCCACCAAATGTCTATCATTAAGCGGACTATCAGGAATATTCATGGGCATCTACGCCTTAACAGGCGCTGCTTGTGTCAAATTTTTGCTACAAGACAGAGAATCATGGAGCCAAATGGAATTGAAGTGTTATATTTTTGGCATTGCATGTATTGTCTTGTTACTGGCAATACTTACAGCAGGACTTTTATCTGAAAAGAGGGCCAGACAATCCGGACAATCCATTTTTAATAAAACGGCAAGGAAAATGCATCTGGATTTATTCACACACCTATTTCCGGCAGGTATTTTAAGCATTGCGATGGCATTTAGCAACCACACACAATATATTACATCCGTAATGTTGTTATTCTATGGTTTATCATTGATCAGTGTTGCCAAATACACATTCAAAGATATTTTCTATATGGGCTGGTGCATTCTGGCGCTAGGACTGTTTAACAGTTTTTTAACACAGTACAGTCTGATCTTCTGGAGTTTAGGATTCGGTCTTTCACACATTGTATATGGGACTGTGATGTATTTCAAATATGACAGGAAGCAGGTATGAAAAATATCATTGAACATATCAATAAAGCATTTGAAAATAAAGTCAGGTTGGGTATCATGTCTATCCTGACTGTAAATGAAAATGTTGACTTTAATGAATTGAAAGAATGGCTGGAAGTTACTGATGGAAATCTTTCAAGTCATCTGAAAGGTCTGGAAGAAGCTGGTTATATCAAGGTACAGAAACAATTCATCGGGAGAAAACCAAATACCTCCTACTCCATCACAGAAGATGGCAAACAAGCCTTTGTCAATCACTTGAATGCATTGGAGGATCTATTGAAAACTGTATCATAATTTTTTTTTACAATAACTCTGAATTTCAAAGTACTTTAATAAAAATAGACAATAATGAAAAATTTAAAATTATTTTTAGGTTTATTGGCAGGAGCCGGAGTCTACTGCTATTTGATGTGGTATCAGGAATTGGGTCTGAATACAATTGTATTTTCCATTCTATTGATTACTTCAATTTTCCTGTTCAAAAAAGAGTTACGAAAAAACCGGATGATCTGGTGTTTAGCCGGAGCCTTCTTTTTGAGCACAGTTAGTGTTGCAGTTAACGGAATCAACTACAGCAAATGCATTTATTATTTAAGCATGCTTGTATTTCTGAGTTTTGTACAAATTCCGCAATTACGCTCCCTGCTTTATGCAGCACCCTCCTTCATTGTAAACTTTTTTATTGGCATCAAATGGAACTGGAATATGACGATAGGGGTTTTCTCTGATTTATTTCAAAAAAAGAAAACGGCAAGAAAAATGCGTAACATTTATGTGTATATTGGAAGAGGATTGATTGTATTTATTTTAGTATCCGTATTTTTCCTCATTTTTGTTTCTGCAAATCCTCAATTCCGGAAATTTTGTCAACAGATCATTACTCCGATAGAAGATTTTTTACAGTACCTTTTTGAACAGGTACAATTCTGGGATATTATTCATTACGGGTTTATTTTCTATTTTCTATCCCTTTTCTTTATCCGTTTCAAAGATAATGTAGCAAGCAATGGTGATGCAGCATGTGATGACAATATACGCCGGAAACGAATCCGTATTTATGATAACTTTTTGACTGTCGGTCTGAAAGATGAATGCAAAACTGCAATTCTAAGTATCTCTCTGATAAATATTTTATTGCTGGGAGTAAATATATCTGATATTTTTTCTGTCTGGCTGGGAATTGTTCCTGAATCTGCCAACGATTTATCTGATTTCGTCCACAAGGGAACATATGCATTGATATTCAGCACATTATTATCTATCTTCATTTCCCTTTTCTATTTCCGGAAAAATCTGAATTTGTATTTCGGGAATAAACGATTGAAGCAAATTTCCTATATCTGGATCATCCAAAATGCATTTTTACTTTGTTCTGTAGGACTTAGAAACATACATTATATCGGTCAATGCGGATTGACTTACAAGCGTATCGGAGTTTTTATCTTCCTGATAATAACAGGTCTGGCTCTCTTCTTCTTATATCAAAAAATCAGCAAAAGAAAATCTCTTTTTTACTATTTCCGTGTCTGCGGATGGGGATTCTTCTGTACCATGTTATTTTCCGGACTGATCAATTGGGATGTACTGATTGCTCATTACAATACTTCTAATAAAGCAATTGAAACTGATTATGAGTATCTCGGAGGATATTATCTTTCCGAACAGGCTCTTATGTTTCTTCCTTCTGATAAATTGGAAGATAGACGCTACAGAATCAAAAATTATATAGAAAATACAGAAAAAAGGGATTGGCAATCTTTTTCATTATGGGACTATTGGGCTGTACAGAAACTTCGGATTGAATATAATAAGATGCCAGAAGAAATAGATAAGGTAGTGAGTGAGAAGCCGGCTACATATATAGACGAGAACGACTGATGGAATTACGAATTACGAATTATGAATTACGAATTG
>JAVBMQ010000116.1:0-7534 GCA_031552335.1 Bacteroidales bacterium
GTTGATGCTATTGTAAATGCAGCAAATACATCCAATCTTGACCAGACCAGAAACCAACTTGTGATACTTTAAATAAAAAATAAATATATACTTATCCCGACAAATGTTAGGCCACCTAAAAGCAAAAAATAGACAGGAGTAGCTAAAGTTACTCTTAATACTTCCTTTAAGGGATTTTGCGGATCATAATGTACAATGCACTCTTTACCTACGCCATATTCTCTTACGATTTTCTTCACTAAAGATGAAAAACTTATGGATATCCAATCGCCATAATAGATTCTTCTTGAAGTATAATTTTTCTCATCTATTTGATATTGGTATTTAATATCTGCTTTATATGTTTTACTTGAATCTGCATTTTCACTACCAAAAGATGACAATTCAGATGAAAGTATTATTCCTGTTGTTGTCGGCCAGTGCTTTGATCTTTCTGTTTGACAGACTATTCTCAGGAAGAATAATATCTGCAACACACCGCCTATTAGTAGGCATATTCGCAATAAAGGGATATATTCCATAATCATTCATGTAATAAAATTTGGCGGACTCGACTAATTCATCTGCAAAATCTGTAGAAAATTGGAAATTGTTCAAAATCATGTTAACTTTCTCTGCCGTCCAAAGATAGGTGTTTTTCTTTTCAATTGATTTCATTTGAAAGAAAAAAGCCGAGGTCAGCCGATTCGCATGGCCGGTCTATTTGATTGGATGGTACTTTTGAAGTTGCAGTGTCAGATCGTGCAAATCTTCCCTCTTATAACATTCGGTAGAACAAACTCTTTTGTGACTGGCTTGTATTGACTCTTACGGATATAGAGTTTTTCAGCCAGTATATAATAACAAAAGGTGTACTTTAATAATAAAGCGAACCGAGTAACAGATTGAAGATCAGGTGTGTAAGTTTGGACTGAATCCGAACAAGAAATCCCGTTAGCAATCAAGACCAACGGGATTTTACTATTCATGTAGAACTATCCACTAATCATTTCATCTTTTTTTAAACAACAGTTGGATTTTTTGTTCTTCTAATCCATTATATCTTAGTCCTATTAAGTCATTTATTTTATAAATAGTGACACCTTCCCAAGAACCATCTTGACCAATATTTTCAATCATTACATGTTCTGTGTTAAGGTCCTTAATCATTCCAATTACAAAATTATCATCCTCGAAGAAGAATCGAGTAAGAATTCGATTCTCTTTTATGTACTCAAAATGTACATTCAACTCCCCCCCTTTCTTCCAGAGGGTCACTCTACTATTGGAAGCAAAGGTTGAAGCTTTTGAATGAATGAATAATAGATTACGCATATACCAACTTTCTGGTTCAATGTGAAGTACATCTTGAATAGCAATAGTTGTATTTCCGATTAATGCACCATATTCGTCCATCTCATTAATCGTGAAATAATTATCATCCATATCAATAATATATCCTATTATTGATTCATCCCAAGCTATTAGTTGGGTTGTTACACCTACGAGAGTCTTTTCATTATGCGCTCTCAACAAGAATTCTTTTATCATAATTTCTAATTTACAACTTTTCCTTTATTTCTTCTTTCATCGGCTCCACGCTTTTTATTGGGATTCTCAGGTCTATTTTTTCCTCCATGCGTATACTGAGCATCATGCTTATCAGATTTCGATTTTCCTGTACTTTGTTTCTTCTTGCCATGAGCGAACTCATCAACTGTGTTGGAGGGTGCATCTGGCTGGTTTGAGCTTGTATAGGCATCATATAAAACAACCCCTGCTGCTGCCGTCCATACTAAAGGTATTACTATATCATCTGATGTTCCTACTCCCGTTGCATCGTCAACTATAAGGATTGTTGTTATACCCATTGCAGCTGACATTACTCTTCCTGCTGCAGTTTCCTTACCTTCGTTCTCCTCTGCTTTTCGCTCTTTATCTTTTTTGATTTCTTCTCGGACTCTTCGTTCTTCTGCTATGTCATCATTTTCAGGAGCTGAATCAACCTTTGGAGTAAATAAATTAATAAACCAATCTTTAAGTGACTTTATACCACCACCACTACTTTCTTGAGGTTCTAACCCTGTCGGATCCACAAATCTCAAAGGATTATTCCCACAATAGACATATGGACTTATTGAATAATACTTCTCCGCCAACGGATCCATCGTAGTAAATCGTATGGTAGCCGGATCCATATATCTTGCTGAATAATCGTACCAATTCACACCACGTTCACCATCGAACTCTTTCCCATTATACTTGTACGGTTGATTACTTGTAGTATTTCCATCCGTGAATGCCATCCCAAACGGGTAATAATGGTTTGTCTGCACCACAGTGCCATCTGCCTTTGCCACCACCCGGTTGTTACCCAGGTGATCCGTTAGGTAGTAGTGATAAGCATTATTTTCTAAATAACCACCATCCACTAATATCCGCTTCAATGAGCCGTTCTCATAAATCATATTACCGACATAATCGGTTGTCCTGTTTCCGCTACCCCAGTTCATGTTTACATTCAGCTTGGTACCACTTGCCGAATACAGGTATGTATTCGTAGCCGAGCCCTGAGCATTGGAAATAACAACCTTAGTTGGCAAAGATAATGAATTATATGAGATTTCACTCATTCCTTTATTTAAATCCGTAGTCATGTTCCCGTTCCGGTCATAGAAATACTCCGTAGCTTGTAAAGAGGCATTCTTGCGGAAGTCAGCAGACTGGGATAAAGAAGGAACACCCGCCGTCTCGGCAATGTTCTTCAACTGGTTACCGTTGTAGGTAAATATCATTTGGTCAATCGCACCAAAGGTGCTTGTTCCGGTACGCCCGTTACGGTTTATTGTAAGGATGTTCCCTTGCTTGTCGTACGTGTAGCCGGTATTGTAATTTGTGGAAGCAACATCATTTTCCAAGTAGCCGGCAGCAGTCAGTCGGGAGAGATGATCATAGGTGAAGTTGTATCCACGTTTCTTATTTTCGCCCGATACCGTCCATGTCATGGCAGAGATATTGCCGCTATAACTTGGAATAGTTGAACCTGTGTATGAATCATTGTAATACAACGTCTGATTAAACAGTGTACCCGTGATAGATTTCGTCCACGAACGGATGTTGTAACTATAACCCGACGCCAGGTTGGGCACACCATTCCGTTTGTTGGACTTCAGGTGGCCCAACTCGTCATATTCATTGTTTGCAAGGGTCACCTCGGCCCCGGCGTTCAGTCTGTGTTTGGTAGTTAGCAACCGACTGGCATGATCGTACTCGTAGGCATAAGTTTCCGTTTGGGTAGTTTTCCCTGTAGCCGAATGGATGTGCTTCCGCCGGGTAGGCTGCCCCTGAAGATTATATGCAATATATTCCTCTTCTAATCCTCCCGGCAAGTGGTTGGTAGAACGCGTCTGTATAAGACGTTGTTTGCTATCATAGTACATACACGAATATAGCATCGCATTGGAATCATCTAACAAAGCAGTGAGTGTACCGGTAAGCAAATTCTTATGCTTGTAGCCGGAAGCCGGATTGTCATCCCCATAACGTTTCAGATAAAAATCATCCACTCCTACTGTTTTATAAGCAAGGCTACTATTGGAGAAGCCGACTAATCCACGAAATGCATAATTGTCGTAATAAGCAGCCTTTAGGACTTTATACGTCCCTAACGTAAGTGCACTGGTATTTAACTTCAAGTTATAACCGTAGTATGTACCTGATGCAGAAAACTCTGCTTTTATTACATGGGCATCGAACAGCCCCGCTGTGATTCCTGCACCGTTTATAGTCTTTACCAAACCATTCAATACCACCCGCCCGAATATGTCGGGAATACTGAATTCCCATTCTCCACGTTTGCGTTGTTCACCGTCTTGTGAGAAAATCAAATGGTCGGCTTTGTCATAAACATAATAAATCCATTCACATCCGGGGAGCTTTTTAGCGATACAACGATTCAAAGCGTCATATTCATATATATAGGCATAATTATAAATGAACGGATCGTCGCTTGTCCATTGTACATCCGAGAAATCGACAGCAGTCATTATCCTGGTTAACAAATGGTCGATCAATGCAGGAGGAAGAACATAACAGAGATTGCCCGCATCATCATAGACGAAATAGGTATCCACATTATTTCCGTTAACCATATTCCTAACAAGGATTGTTTGATTTTTCGCATCTTTAAATTCGTACGACACAGTATTATCTTCATCAGTAACTCGTGAAACACTATGCATCCTATGATAGAAAGGCACAATGAATGAAGCCGATAATAGAGGATTTCCTTTGGCGTTGGTAGTCAACTGGAAACTAGCGACTTTCAGCTCATTTGATGTGGCGTCAGCAAGTAAATACTCTGTTTTTATTGCTCTGTTATTATTCGACCACTCTTGCCCAGGGTTGACCACCCTCACCACCCTTTCTAATGGCGACAATTCGTACTCAGTACGGGCATAAGGACGGGTATCATTATATTGGAGCTTTGATTGGGCCATTAAATAATCAGGAGCAATGGTTCTACCATTTTCTGATGATATGTATGGAAGCCAGACTTCCGATGCACGACCATACCCATCATAAGTATGAAGCGTTACCAAATCTTTAAACGAAGGGGTGATTTGACTTTGAACTGTTTGAAATTGGCGCCCAAGCCCATCGTAATAATTAATTTGGTCCATATACAGGCTTCCGCTTTCATTCATGTATGTTATTGTTCTGATATAATTATCAGATTTTATACCTGGTATATCCACATTGCTTGCAATGACTTGATTGATACATAAAGAGAAATGTAAAATCAGTAAGGATGGTATGTAACGTATACTTTTCATTGTTTTCTGTTTTAAGGATTAACGGTTCTGAAGTTGTATTCATTTTTTGAGAGTATTTTCCCCTCATTATCTTTAATATTTTGTAACCGGCCGGCAGTATCATACGAATAATAGACTGATTGCCCTCTTGGATCGGTAATTGAGAGGATTCCCACCAAAGGCTCGTAAGTAAATGTAGTTATCTGAGATAATGGCATTTTTTCTCTCAAGCTATTGACCAATTCAAGGTCGGAAGTTGAAGGCTTCGCCTTTCCGGAGATATTTTCCTGCGTTGCTTGGGGTATATACGTACACAGTTGCTGATATGTCGCATTTTTTATTTCGGCAATTGGATATTGTCTATTGTATCCCCATATATAAACGGATGAGTTACCGGCTTGATTAGTCAGATACAATACATTACCCCGTTTATCATATTCCAAGAATTCTGTCTTCTTTGTCTGGGTATCTGTTGCATCAGCATATGTCTTTTTCATTATTTGAGTGACAGAAGCCGGTAATATCAGTTCTTTTCCTGCAACTGAACGCCTGGCATAATCCGTTTTGGCTTCTTTTTCGGAAGTGTATCTGACTTCCTTTTCGGATAATACAACATTTATTTTATTGTTATCGACCATGGATTGATATACAGATTCGTTTATCCGGTCGACAGGATATTCATAATAATAGGTAGCACTTCCTCCGGTTAAAAGGTTTTCTATTTTTTTTGTCATAAAAGAATGAGGATTTCCTGTATTGGTTATTGCCCCATATTCATATTCTTCTTTTGTCTCTATACATGCAGGTATATTCTCCGCGTATGTTCTTTGTTGAATCGATAAAAGTTTCTTCCATCCTGTAGACACATATTTATCAAAGAAATAATAGTCAGAGATAGAAGGGGCCCTCATGTATATCCATTCTTTCATTACATGGTCGCGACTACTCCCCTCTCTGGCTGAGTACATAGGTAATAGACCTTTCACATACGTCCCGATACGCAACTTGTCGTTCACTTTATAATAGGCATAATTATAAACAGTCTCTGATACAGGCGTATAACTTCCATTTTTGAATTTATATGAAGTTTGTCTTTTGAGCCCTGTGTTTTTCCAGTTTGTATCAATCAAATAGGATCTGATATTTCCATTCCTAAATGTTTCTCTTGAAAAAATCACGGAAAAACCAGGACCTACATTTGGAAATGGCAGTGTCCACTCATGAGGAAAAGGTTGAAAAGTAGGCTGCAAATGTATAATTTCGGATTTTGGGACCTGATTTTCATATTCGTAAACTGTTTTTATTGTATCTCCTATCAAAGTTCCGAGAGTCAACTCCTCTACCACATTATAACGACATTGCATACTCAAAGAAAAATTGGGAATATCAGAAGATGAAGAAAAAGTAGTCTGTAATTCCTCTTTAGGGCTATGAAAAAATCTAG
The DNA here is from genome assembly GCA_031552335.1 of Bacteroidales bacterium. Lineage (GTDB taxonomy): Bacteria > Bacteroidota > Bacteroidia > Bacteroidales > Azobacteroidaceae > JAISFI01. Next base: position 6,238 of record JAVBMQ010000116.1, read on the forward strand.
CTTCTCCATCTACTCCATAAGTTCCACTGTAACTAATTCTCTTATATGCCTCATCAATTGTAAATGTTTCTCTAACCATATCTTTATAGTGGTATATCTTATGCTCTTTGGGGATATTTCCATATTTTCTATCTCTTGAAATAATCTCTTTTATCCGAAGGGCAGGCATTCTGCATGTATTACCCAAGCAGTTGTCATATATAAACTCGGTTTCGCCTCCGGTAATATAGGATATTTTTTTCAATGTATTTGTTCGTGCGTGTAAAAAAGAAAAGCTCCTATCTGCCAACGATGTAAAGAAAGGGGTTGAAGGCAAATAATGAGTAAGGCTTTCATTGGCCTTGCCATTGTAATAGCCACATAGATCCTGAGAGAAATAATAGGTAGAATGATGCTCTGTGTCAAAATACTCCGGCATATTATATTCAGTATGATAATCAAATGAATATGAATCATGTAATACCCGATTATTATCTACCAAAGAGACTGAATTCAGTTTTAATCTCCTCCCGCCAAAATAACCGTCATTATTGAGAAGTACACTTCTGATTACTTCTGTGCCGTTGTATATGTCCATGCAAGATAAACGGTATACCTGCTTATCTGCCCTGTTGATATTATAGTTAAAAACAATTTTACCATTATTGAACTGAATCTCTTTCAATACGCGTATATCATATTCTCTTTTAGTTACACTATTGGTCTTCATGTATCTTTGTAATGGGTTATCTCGAGCTGGCTCAATAGTTGTATAGCTCTGTGCTAACTGATAATCCAATCCCTTTAATATATTATCTTCATATAGAAACGAAATTGAGTCAGTTTTATTGTAAGAAACTATTTTAGTTAAAAACCAAGCCGTTATACCTTCATAAGGCATTACCTGATTATAACTCGTACCGGAATGCTCAACCTCTGTCTCGTTTGAAAGCCATACTCTGGATGATTCAGGTGCCGTAAAATAGTACGAGGTTCCCTCAGGGGATATTATCCTGAAACCTCCATCTATGGTATTGTTATTGGACAAAAGTTTTATTTGATTATCAGTATATGGAAATTCCATTATTCCGTTATCAATTATAAACGATCCACCAATTCCGCCGGAGTTTACGGTATAGTCATAACGGTCCTTTTCTTTATCTACCGCTTTCCAGCAAGTCACAGCATTTGTCGTTTCTGAACCAACTTCGTAAGTAATGGCTCTAAGCAAATGCTCCCAAGCTTTCTTTCCCGAAATGGTTTCTTGTGCTTGAAGAATATCAGCGGATACAATATAGTCATCACGGAGATTATCAGG
>JAVBMQ010000220.1:0-13363 GCA_031552335.1 Bacteroidales bacterium
AATTCCCTCCTCGACATATCCAACTATCTGGTTTGTTTTTGTGTTATACAAAACCGAACCAATTTCAACAATTTCCTTATTATCATGAAACTCTTCAAACGCCCCATGAGAAGATGAATAAGCGCGAACCTTTTTAAATCCGTATTTCGCAAAGGGATTTTCTGCTGTTTGAGCAGTGGCAAGAAGTGCTATAAATAAAATTGTTAGTGTAAAAAATACCTTCTTCATAACATCAGAGATAATTAATTGTATATTAATATATTTCAAATATGTCGGCAATTTATAAATAATTATTCACATTACAATAGAAATTTTCAAAATTATTTATTTAACAATCAAAAAGCCCCAATCGGGGCTTTTTCAATCATTCTTCACACTTCCAAAAAGTATCTCTCAATTCCCTTATCCAAAACAGGAAATCAGGAATCTGGTTGTGAATAAAATCATCATCCTCATCATCTTTATGAAGATGTAAATAAATAATAGAGTCCATGTAATCGAATAAAATTTCATCTAATTTTTTGGCAAGTTCTTTAGGCGAGATGATAGCAGTCAGCAACTCCTCTATAGGAGCTAAGTTCAGGTTTTGTTTCATGTTCTTGGTTTTTAGGAAATAATAAAAAAGCTCGCTTTAGATGTCCTACGTTCCAAGAAACGCCGCGTCCTTTCGGATACACGCACCATTGCGAGCCGTAATTTTAAATCTTTCATTTTATCTTGGAATTAGGAATTACAAAAATACGAAAACATTATAAATACACAAAATCCTTACCGGATTCGAGATCTATTTTTTCAACTTCTGAATTACGTTATGATTGTCGGATATTTCACCTATACCAATTATCGCATAGTAGTTTAGCCTTGATATCCGGTGATTTTAATTACCGGAAAATAACGTAATAGTTCGCAATGGAATTGTGTAGTGGAGTTTGTTTGATGGCAATGTATATGCAAATGGCAATGGTAGAGACGCAATGCATTGCGTCTCTACAAGGGTTGTACGGATTTAGTAAAAAGAATTTACTTCCCTTTAATAATCCGCTTAATATCATTTAACTTATTCAAAGCCTCAATCGGAGTGAGGTTATTTACATCCAAATTCTTAATTTCATCACTGATCTGAGAAAGTACAGGATCGTCCAGTTGGAAGAAACTCAGTTGGAATCCTTCTCTTTCTGTAGAAATCTTTTTCATAGGTTTGGCAATACCGGATTTCCGGTTGTCTGTTTCTAATTGGCGAAGGATTTCATTAGAACGCTTGACGATGCTTTGAGGCATTCCTGCCATCTTGGCAACATGAATTCCGAAACTGTGTTCACTGCCTCCTTTTACTAATTTACGCAAAAAGATAACCTTATTTTCTACTTCTTTTACGGAAACATTGTAGTTCTTGATACGTTTGAACGACTTTGCCATTTCGTTCAATTCATGATAATGAGTGGCAAAAAGCGTTTTGGCACGGGCTTTCGGATGTTCGTGGATATGCTCTACGATTGCCCAGGCAATGGATATACCATCATAAGTAGATGTTCCCCGTCCCAATTCATCAAAAAGGACCAGGCTTCTGGGAGAAAGGTTGTTGATGATATCGGCAGCTTCGGTCATTTCTACCATGAAAGTAGATTCTCCGAGGGAGATATTATCGCTGGCGCCTACACGGGTGAAAATTTTATCGACCAGTCCTATTTTAGCTGATTCTGCCGGTACAAAAGAACCTATCTGAGCCATTAATGTAATCAGGGCAGTTTGTCGTAAAAGAGCTGATTTACCGGCCATGTTTGGACCGGTAATGATGATGATTTGCTGGGAATTATTATCCAGATAAACATCATTGGCAATATATGGTTCTCCCGGAGGTAATTGTTTTTCGATCACCGGATGCCGTCCGCCTTTGATGTCCAAAGCATCGCTTTCTTCCACACAAGGACGGATGTATTTATTGAATTGAGCTACAATAGCAAAAGAAAGCAGACAATCTAATCGTGCGATCATAGCAGCATTCTTCTGGATAGGAGGAATGAACTCCATCAGATGAGTGATGAGCGCATTGAAAAGCTGACTTTCCATTGCCAGTATTTTTTCTTCCGCACCCAGTATTTTTTCTTCGTATACCTTTAATTCTTCTGTGATATAGCGCTCTGCCTGTGTCAATGTTTGTTTGCGGATCCAGTCGGAAGGAACTTTTTCTTTATGTACATTCCGTACTTCGATATAATATCCGAAAACATTGTTGTAGCTTACTTTCAGAGAAGGAATACCTGTTTTTTCGCTTTCCCGTTGCTGGATATGTAACAGGTAATCTTTTCCGGAATAGGCAATGGCACGTAACTCATCTAGTTCTTGGTTGATTCCTTTGCGGATTACCTGTCCTTTGTTCATCAGTACAGGAGGATCCGGTTCTATTTCCCGTTCGATCCGGTCTGTCATTTCCAGGCAGAGATCCAGCTGTTCCCCGATTTGCTTCAAAGTATCATCGTCAGATTCCATACAAGCCTCTTTGATGGGTTGCAGGGCTGTAAGCGCTACTTTTAATTGCACGACTTCGCGCGGATTGATCCTTCCGACAGCTACTTTCGATATCAGGCGTTCCAGGTCTCCGATCAGGGACAATTGTTGTTCCAGCAACTCTTTCATTTCCGGATGACGGAAAAAATATTCTACTACGGCCTGTCTGTCTTCAATAGCTTTGACTTCTTTCAATGGGAATACAATCCATCTTTTAAGCAAACGGGCGCCCATGGCGGTAGTCGTTTTATCGAGGATGTCAAGCAGGGATTTACCGCCTTCGTTCATCGTTCCCAGCAGTTCAAGACTTCGTACGGTAAAGCGGTCCATGCGGACATACTTATCTTCTTCAATACGGGAAAGTGTAGTGATATGTCCGGTATGAGCATGATGGGTAAGGTCCAGATAATACAGAATAGCTCCGGAAGCAATGATGCCGTCTTTCAGGTGTTGGACGCCAAAACCTTTCAGGCTTTTGGTATCAAATTGTTTCAGTAAGCGGTCTTTGGCGGTATCTTCCGTAAAAACCCAGTCATCCATTTCGAAAGTCAGCAGTTTAGACCCGAAAGCTTCTTCAAACAATTTCTTCTTACTTTTTTCATAAAGCACCTCTTTGGGGAGAAAATTATTGAGAAGTTTGTCTATATAGGTGGTTGTTCCTTCTGCAGTTAAGAATTCTCCGGTAGAAATATCCAGAAGAGATACCCCACAGTTATTTTTATTGAAATGTATGGCGGCAAGGAAGTTATTTTCCTTATGGTTCAATACATTATCATTGATAGAGACACCCGGAGTAACCAATTCCGTAATGCCCCTTTTGACTAATTTCTTGGTTAATTTAGGATCTTCCAACTGATCACAGATAGCAACTCTTTTACCTGCACGGACTAACTTTGGAAGATAAGTATCCAGTGCATGATGCGGAAAACCGGCTAACTCAACAAATTGAGCAGAGCCATTGGCCCGCCGGGTAAGGGTAATTCCCAGAATTTCGGAAGCCGAGACTGCATCGTCGGAAAAAGTTTCGTAAAAGTCTCCGACTCTGAATAATAAAATGGCATCGGGATGCTTCGATTTAATCTCGAAGTATTGTCGCATCAGTGGGGTTTCTACGATTTCTTTGGACACTGGGTATATTTTTATATTGTAACTGTAAAAGAAAATTGAAAGGAAACAAAGGTATGAATTTTTTTTGTAAAAAGTTAAATATTTACGCGATCTCGATAGAAAGCAGTACCTTTGTCGGAAATTTCACACAAGATGAAAAAAATACTAATTCCCCTCATATGTATTATCATCGGTTTTTCCTGTTCGGATGATATTGACCGCCAGGTAAACGGACAATGGCAATTGAAAACAATCGATGAAAATGGTATTATTTCATCAGTTGATACCATTTATTTCAGTTTTCAAAGGGGAGTTATTTTTTCTTTTACCCATTTACGGAATCCTGATGAGGCGACTATTTCTTATGGTTATGTGGATTATCCTTCAGATCATGAAATAAAGATCAGCATGGATACTACCCGGAATGAGCCCGGCGGTTATTTTACCATCATTACAAAAGAAGATTTGTATCCTTTCGGCTGGAATGAATCCAATGGTTTTCAGCAAATTTTTAATGTGGAAAGTATAGATGAAAAAAATATGGTTCTTTCCCAAGAACAGGTCATTTATTCATTCAGGAAGTTTTGAAATGAAAAAAGTTCTTATCATACTTTTGAGTGGTTTATGCGTTTCTTTTGCAGGATATTCACAGGAGAAACAGACTATGTATAGGGCAGAAGCTTTTGGTTCTGTTTCTACGGGAACCTATACTCCATTCTGGATGCTTTATCATAATTGGGGCATGGTACCTTTAGAGGGAAATAATTTTTATTTGAGAGGTGGCGTTTTTCATCAGCAGGAAATCAATAAAGACTGGGACTTCAAATTAGGAGTAGATATTGCCGGATCTTCTCCTCATGCTTATGGAACAGTCTGGGTACAACAGGCATATGGAGAATTGAATTGGAAGAGCATTCGTTTGAATATAGGGGCGAAGGAAGACTATACCTCCTTATTGGATGAATATCTGAGTTCAGGAGATTTCAGTTTGTCCAATAATGCCCGTCCGCTTCCGGAAATAAAGGGGAGCCTTCCTGATTTTATCCTGATTCCTTATACAAAAGGAAATATGTATATCAAAGGGGATTTTGCTATTGGGAAATATTTGGATGGCAATTGGCAGGAAGATGTAGCCCGTCCACATAACCAATCTTACGAAAAAGATATACTGTCTCATCATAAATCAATCTATTTCCGTTTTGGAAATATCCGGAAAAACCGGATGCAATTTACTGTCGGCATGGACCATCAGGTGCAATGGGGTGGTGATTTGTATCAATGGAATGCAGGAGCTCAACAATATGATGTACAACATCAACCTGAAGGTTTGGATGATTTTTTCCGGGTAATGATTGCTAAAGAGGGAAGTAGCAGTTCTTCCGGAGCAGATAGTGCTTATGTGGCTGGATCTCAATGTGGAAGTTATTTGTTTAGGTATGATTATCTGTTGAAAAATAATGATCAGTTGAGTGTATATTTGCATCATTTTTTTGATGATGGTTCCGGGATGGTTTTTGAAAATTACCGGGATATGTTACTTGGTGTACAGTACAAAACAGATAGAAAGGCTCTGCTTTCCAATGCTGTTTTTGAATATATTTATACCAAGCAGCAAACCGGTCCGATTCATTTTAATATTACCATGGATGATGCACATAGTTCCATCAGAAGTAAAGGCAATGGGAATGACAACTATTACAATAATGTAGATTATGTGCAAGGCCGTTCTTATTACGGAAGAACAATGGGTACGCCGCTTTTCCTTTCACCTGAATTTAACGGCGACGGACGTCTGGAGTTCAAGAGTTCAAGAATTATATCTTTCCACCTGGGGATCGAAGGATATTTCCATTCCGATCTGAAATATCGTTTACTGGCAACGACCGGACAAACCTGGGGACGTTATTATGTCCCGTATTCATCAGTCAGAGAAGGATTTACATCTCATATGGATTTAATATACAGCACCCCAAAGATCAAAGGTTTGGATCTCAAATTATCTGTTGGTTTCAATACCGGGACATTTTATGCAGCAGATGCTTTTGGCGCGGGTATTACAATCACTAAACGAGGCTTAGTAAAATGGCAAAAGAAATGAAAAATAATATGATCACTTCCCGGTTGGAAACCGAAAGCATCGGGAAGTTACTTTGGGAATATACCCTGCCTGCTATTGTAGGAACAATGGTTAATTCTCTTTATGGTGTGATCGACCGGATATTTATCGGACAAGGTGTTGGCCCGCTGGCCATTTCAGGACTTGCCATAACCCTTCCTGTATTGATATTTCTGCAGGCTTTCGGTATGCTGATCGGAGTTGGCGCTGCAGCACGTATGTCTATCAGTTTGGGTAAAAAAGACAAAGAACATGCAGAAAAATTATTGGGAACTACCTTATTACTGACTCTTATTATCAGCGGTATTGTTATTATTGTAAGCATGGTTTTTATGAAACCTATGCTATATGCTTTCGGCGGAAGTGAACAGACCATACCCTATGCAGAGAAATTTCTGAAGATCATGATTCCCGGAAACATGCTGGCAGCCTTGAGTTTCGGATTCAATAATCTGATGCGTGCCTCAGGATATCCAACCAAGGCTATGTATACGATGATTATAGGGGCGTTCGCTAATCTGATATTGGCTCCCATATTTATATTCTGGCTAAAACTTGGCATTGAAGGGGCTGCTATTGCAACTACTATTTCCATGGGGATTTCTACGGTTTGGGTCATGTCGCATTTTTTGAATAAAAACAGTTATCTCCGTATCCGGAAGAAAAATATCAACCTGGATCCCAAAGTAGTCTGGAGTATTATTTCCATCGGACTTTCTCCGTTTTTTATGCAGATTGCCGCTAGTTTTGTGAATGTGATTATCAACACTTCTCTGAAAAAATACGGAGGAGACCTGGCTGTGGGTGCATATGGCATCAATAGCAGTCTGGCTTTGCTATTGGTTATGTTTATTGTAGGGTTAAACCAGGGAATGCAGCCTATCATTGGTTATAACTATGGAGCAAAACAATATGGACGGACTTTTGAAGCTTTGAAGCAAATGATCCGGATAGCTACAATTGTGGCTGGTTTAGGGTCTTTTTGCGCCATATTAATTCCTCAATACATTGTAAGGGCATTTACAACGGATCAGGAACTGATTGATATTGCAGCACATGGATTACGCATATTTCTTTCTGCCTTTTTTGTTGTGGGTTTTCAGGCAGTTGCCACTAACTTTTTTCAATGTATAGGAATGGCATGGAAATCCATCTTTTTAAGCCTTACCAGACAATGTTTATTGCTGGTACCATGCTTATTAATTTTTCCTCCTCGCTTGGGGTTGGATGGCGTTTGGGCGGCTCAACCTGTATCGGATATATTGTCTGCTCTTTTGACAGCCGCTTTTTTGTGGTATCAGTTGAAGAGGATTAAAGCAACGGTAGGTGTTTCAAAGTAACTTTATTTTAATTTTATCTTTTGAGCGCAAACTTAAAAACAAACTGTCCAATAAGTGCAGAAATTATATTTGGACGAAATTGGAGTGCAGAACCGTCTGCCTAAACGGTTTCATATTTTTCACGAGAATCAGTCAAAAACACTTGTTTAAAATTTATACAAAATTACTGCTACTTTTCAGAAATGTACCTTTTGTACAATAGGATCAATTTCAAAGACATTTGAGTCGCTATTTATCCTTATTCTCAAGTTGTTCCCATTTTTCCTTCATATTTTCTTCTCCGTCAAAATAGCTTAAGGTTGAATTTTTATCGAATATTTCGTAAGTTGGTACAATAAATAGCTTGTTCGAGTCAGGATATTCACAGATATCGTGTCCAATATAAGTTCTTATGTCCAGGTAAATACATGGTTCTGTTGTGTGGTTGTACAGTTGATGCGCTCCTGTTTTGCCTTTTTCAAAAAATATCAGGTCACCGCTATTAACAATTTCTAATCCATCTGGAGTTCTCAGTGTTGCTGAACCAGTAATTATCATAAATAACTCTTCTGCATGTCGATGAAAGTGATATGCAGCACAATATTGTCCAGGGTTTAATTGTCGTAAGTCAAAGTTTAGATTTTGTGGATTTATTCCTTTTTTCATCCGGGAAATATCAGAAAAGAGTCTGAAGTTATCTATTTTATTGGGGTCTTCCCGGAACTCTCTTTCGTTTGATTTTATAATTGATGCCATGATTATATGATTAAATTAACAAACTTGTCTTGACTTTTTTCGGACATGAATTTGAATACCTCACTTGTGTGAACCCGCCCGTTGTAGGCTGTGCATTTTGTTTATTCCTCCTGCACTTCTCCATTCATATTCCAAATCCAACAATCTGGCGGTCACAATACAATTCAGTGGATTTGTTGAAGTCGAGCCATCAACACGCGGATAATTATCCATATTTATTCCGTTGATCCCTTGAAAATCTTGTTGAGAAAACATGATGTTTGCAGGAAAAATTGAGCAAACTAAAACTAATAAAATCCTGATTCTCATAAGTCGTAAATTTTATGTTTAGATTCGGATCATTTACAAAAATACTATAAATTCTCGCAAATTTGTCAAAGGTTGCAAAATATATTATCCTTTAATATTTTTCCTTCATTTATGCAATAATTCTAAAGATTATTCCCATATTTGTAACACTATAATTTGTTAAACATAAATGCATTGTGGTATGGCAGACAAAAATGAAAAAATACACCAGGCTTTATTATTCCTGGATAAAGCAAAAGCAGCAAATAATGATGTTGAAAAAGAAGAAAACCTGCTTGCATATGTAAATGCAATGATTCTTATTTATGAAGAAGGAGATGTTGATGACGAAGCTACCATCAAACGTTTAATTTCTGCATGCAAACAGATTGTTAAGTTTTACGATGAAAAGGAACAAGCGGACAAAAGCCTTCCATATAATCGCCGGGTAAATGATCTGAGCCGGCAAATGTATGAAAAAGATACACAATCACTTGATTGGTCTGTCAAATATAGCATGAGTATACTGGCTATTGCTGAAAATTGTTTTGATACGGAAAATAAAGAAGAAGCCGATACTTATTTTTCTACCGGAAATAAATTGTTGGCTAAGTTAAAGAAAAATTATCCGGAAGATGAGGCTGTAAAAAAAGCTCTTCGGGTCAGACGAAAAGTCAAAAAAAAATTATATCCATCAGAGGAAGAGAATCAGGAAGATAGTACTCCTGAAATAGTTGTGGCAGATGAAGCCGTATTTCCGGAAGTGCCGGAAACTGTTGAAGAAGCAATTGTGACTGAAGAATCTTCTATCCCGGAAACTTCTGCAGAAACAGAAAATGTTGTTACAGAAGAGAAAACTCCTGATCAACCTGAAACTGTTCAAGCTCCTGCTGAAATATCTGCTCCGGAAGAAGCTGAAATCCCCGAAATTCCGGCTCTAACAGAAGAACCGACTATTCCGGAAGAATCTGTCAAACCGGAAGACCCGATTATTTCCGAAAATGCAGAAAGTCCTGTAGAAACATTTGAACCTTTACCTGTCCCAGAAGAAACTCCTGCAGAGGAACCTATACATCCGGAGGAACCGGCTATCCCAGATCAACCGGAACCGGAAGATCAGACGGAATCTCTTGTTGCAGAAGAAACAGTAGACCCTGAAAAGCAGGACGTTCTGCAAAATCCTGTTTCGGAAACTCCGCCTGCCAAAGAAAAACCTGCCCCTGCTGCAAAGGCAAAAAATAATCAATCAGTCGCAAAAATACTTATTATTCTGGCCTTCTTATTGATTATTACGGCATTCGGATTATTCTTGTATTACTATTTCAGTAGTCAAACATCTGATACCGAAGAAACGGCAAAAAAAGATACCGTTGAAATGGTTGAGGAGGAAACAATGGTAGTTCCGGATAATGATAATAGTCTTTCGGAAGAAATGGTTCCGGAAGAAGTGTCCGAACCTGTTGAAATAGTTGTTCAGGAAGAAATAGCCGAACCTGTTAATCTTCCTGCTCCCAAAGAGGAACCCCGTACGGAAAAACCTGAAATTCCCGCAAAACCAACACCAAAAGAAGTTCAGAAAGAACCTGTTTCTAAAATGGAAAAACCGGCAATAACCGAAAAAGTCGAGGAGCCGGCCCCTAAACCTGTTCCGGTGGTAAGCAATGAACCTCAATATGTTACCCAGCGTTTTAATAACGGGAACCAATATGCCGGTTATGTGGATGCTTCCGGCAAAAAACAGGGAAAAGGTACCTATACATGGGCCAATGGAGATAAATATGTTGGAGATTTTGTAAATGACCAGGGTACCGGTCAAGGGGTGTATTATAGTCATGAAGGATGGAGATATGAAGGTGCATTCAAGGATCTCAAGTTCCACGGAAAAGGGACTTATTATTTCCCCAACGGGAAAAAGAAAGATGGCGTTTGGGAGAATGGAACAATGAAATAAATATTCTGTTTTTATGATTGCATTTCTTTTCATAATGATTAACTTTGCGATTTTACAGAGAACACAGAACAGAATTTAACGCGAACATGAATAGAATTGTAAGCAAGGAGTTTTTATCGGAAAACGTAGTCAAATTTGAGGTTGAGGCTCCGTTGATTGCAAAATCCCGTAAAGCCGGGCATTTTGTAATAGTAAAGGTAGGTAAATTCGGAGAAAGAATACCGCTGACAATTGCCGGGGCGGATGTCAAAAAAGGAACCATTACATTGGTGATCCAACGGGTGGGCGCTTCTTCCCAGAAAATATGTGCTTTGAATGAAGGGGATTACATCACAGATCTGGTAGGACCTTTAGGGCAGGCTACACATATTGAAAATTTCGGAACTGTTGTCTGTGCTTGTGGAGGGGTTGGTACAGCTCCTATGTTGCCTATTGTGGAAGCCATGAAAAAAGCAGGAAACCGGGTGATTACCGTACAGGCGGCCCGTACGAAAGATTTGATTATCCTCGAAAAAGAAATGGGAGAATTTTCTGACGAAGTGGTGATTATGACGGATGATGGTTCCTATGGAACCAAAGGATTAGTTACCAATGGTGTGGAAAGTGTCATCCAACGGGAAAAAGTCGATTTGTGTGTGACGATCGGTCCGGCTATTATGATGAAATTTGTCTCCAAATTAACAGAAAAATATAATATTCCTACTGTTGCTTCATTGAATACAATTATGGTTGACGGTACAGGTATGTGTGGCGCTTGCCGCGTAACTGTAGGCGGTAAAACCCGTTTTGTGTGTGTGGATGGCCCGGAATTTGATGCGCATCAGGTAGACTTCGACGAAATGTTGATGCGTTTAGGAGCTTATAAAGAATTAGAACAGAAAAAAAATTAAACTGATGTCATCAGAAAATCTTGTAAAAATATTCCGTGACGAACCATGGCGGGAAGAGTTGCGTAAATCAATGAAGAATAAAGAACGGGCTGATCTTCCCCGTGTGCATATGAATGAACTGGATGCGGAGTATCGTAGCCATAATTATGAGGAAGTGAACTTGGGACTGACGCTTGAACAGGCTATGCAGGAGGCTAAACGATGTCTGGATTGTCCTACGCCAACTTGTATGGATGGTTGTCCGGTTTCTATTCATATTCCTACATTTATCAAAAATATAGAGAGAGGGGATGTTCTGGAAGCAGCTAAAACATTGAAGATTACCTCTGCTTTACCGGCAGTATGCGGACGGGTATGTCCGCAGGAGAAACAATGTGAAAGTCAGTGTATCCATCTCAAAATGAAGAAAGAACCGGTAGCTATTGGTCACCTGGAAAGGTTTGCTGCGGATTATGAGCGGGAGAGCGGACAGATTTCTGTTCCCGAAGTAGCTCCATCCAACGGCATTAAAATAGCTGTGGTTGGTTCCGGTCCTGCAGGATTGTCATTTGCCGGCGATATGGCCAAATTAGGATATGACGTGACCGTTTTTGAGGCTTTACATGAAATAGGTGGTGTATTGAAATATGGTATTCCGGAGTTTCGTTTGCCCAACGAAATTGTGGAGGTGGAAATCAATATCCTTGCCCAGATGGGAGTCAAATTCATCAATAATTGTATCGTTGGAAAGACAATTAGTTACGAAGATTTGCATGAGGATAATTTTAAGGGGGTATTCGTAGCTAGTGGGGCAGGATTACCTAATTTTATGAACATTCCCGGAGAAAATCTGGCGGGAGTACTTTCTTCCAATGAATATCTAACGCGTGTCAACCTGATGGGCGCAGCAAATCCCGAATCGGATACCCCTGTTTTAAGAGGTAAACATATTGCTGTTATCGGTGGAGGTAATACGGCTATGGATTCTGTGCGTACTGCCCGTCGTTTAGGCGCTGAAAGAGCGATGATTGTATACCGTCGTTCCGAACAAGAAATGCCTGCCCGTATTGAAGAGGTGAAACATGCCAAAGAAGAAGGTATTGAATTCATGACCCTCCATAACCCGGTTGAATATCGTGGAAACGAAAAAGGACAGGTAACACAGATGCTTTTGCAAAAGATGGAACTCGGCGAACCGGATGCTTCCGGGCGTCGCAAACCGGTTCCCATCGAAGGCGCTATTGAGACCATTGATGTGGATATGGTGGTTGTCAGTGTAGGCGTTTCTCCGAATCCCTTAATCCCAAGTACTTTCAAAGGTTTGCAGGTGACCCAATGGGGAACGATTATCGTGAATCAGGATACCATGCAATCTGATCTTGCTGATGTATATGCCGGAGGAGATATCGTACGTGGGGGAGCTACTGTTATTCTTGCTATGGGCGATGGTCGTAAGGCTGCTGCCGCCATGCATGAGAAATTCAGCAAAGCTTAAAAAAACAAGATGCAAATAATATATCTATATAAAGCAAAAAATAATCATATACCTGCATCTTCTAATGTGTTAAAATATTAGAAGATATAACAGATATTATCACATACACATATACAAGGCGAAAAAGGAGAAACATACTTTTTTGTCTCGATTGAGTAAATTATTATTTTGATAGCGGCAAAGTAGATAGAATTATTCAAAAGTTATTGAAGAAAATTGATGGAAAATGAAATTATAATGCACCCTGAATTTCATAACACGAATGTACAATAAAAAGTGTTATTCTTTTTCTATACATTGATGTATTTGCTGATTTTTAAAAAGAATTTTTAATTTTCAGGCTTCTATTCCGAAAAAAAAGCTTAAATTTTAATTCAGATGAAGTTGAATTATCATTCAAAAACATCCGATTATCATTATTAACAAAATTTGTCCCCTTTTTTGATCCCATATTCGAGGCAATAGCTGATAATGTGTATTACATTTGTGTTCGAAATTTTTTAATTTTTCGCTTCATTTATTGTTGATTTTTATAAAAATGAGACAAAAAAGATGTGTTAAATTTTTTACAACCTAGTAATATAATTACTATTTATGCTAAAGATGAAAGAAATAAGAAACGCGTTGCTGTTAACCTGTACTGTTATGTGTATCTCGTGTAGCCAGCCGGTTGGTAGTGGTGGCGAATTGACGGGTGTAAGTGCCCCCTATTGGAGCGAGCCGTCTTCTTACGGTATGGTTTTGATAAAAAGAGGTTCTTTTGAAATGGGACCGGCGGATCAAGATACGATATGGGGTATCTCCCAGGATCCGAAAGCGATTTCCATCGAATCATTCTGGATGGATGAAACGGAAATTACCAATGCAAAATATCGCCAGTTTGTTTTCTTTGTAAGGGACTCGATTGTAAGGGAACGCTTATATGATCCTTCATACGGAGGAGATAATCTCTATAAA
>JAVBMQ010000133.1:0-42979 GCA_031552335.1 Bacteroidales bacterium
TCATCCTCCAGGTCAAAAGGTAATCCGACCGGCATATTAAATGTTGCCTGCGGAGAAACAAAAACATCTACATCTTCTGATTTATCACCGGGACTAAGATCGCTGATCACAGGCATATCTACAGGGGTATATTCCCCGTCAGCACGAACCAAACGGCAATCATCCCCCAAACTCATCTTCATGCGCATATGTCCCCGGATCAATCCTCCCAGTACATTTACTTCTACCGACATATATCCTCCAAACCAGGTCGGATTAGGTATTTTAGCCTGTAAAAGTGTTGCAGTAGCCCCTTTAATCACAGGAATTTTCTTTTTACTTCCAAACACTTTGATATTTACGCCCAATTCTCCCAGAAAATAAGCATAACACTGGCCGTTAACATACCAACCATTGATACCTACCGGATCATTTTTCCCTTCACAATAATAATCACTGTAATTTTTAAGCATTGCATCCAAACCAACTCCGGCAGCAAAACGAGCATACAACAAAAGAAAATTCATATTTCCGGTATCAAATGAAAGGGAAGAACCGAAAGCCACCCCTTTTCCTGTAGCTATTTCATTGAGATGCTTCATATAATCGGCTTCGGAAGAAGTAATTCTAAGAATATCAGTTACTTCGGAAGGTGGTGCCGGAGCCGATGGAATCCGGTCTCCAACCATCAAATAAGACTTCGTTTTTAAAGAAAGGCTGTTAAATCCAATCTGAACAGATACCGGATTGGTGGGTGTACCTACATGTACGAACCAACTATCAGGAGCAATATGTATCTGCGCATTTCCGGCCATATCAGAAGTTCCGGCTCCACGGATAATTCCTCCTGCAATATTCATATTTACACGAAAATTAGCATCAAAAGTTTTTGCAGCACAGTCATATTCCATTGTCAGATAAGCGGATATTCCATCTTTCTTCTTTTCTTTCGGATAAATCATCTGAGCAACCTCCGATCCACTTAAACCCTTGGGTAATTTCGAAGCAAGAGACTCACTCATATCATTGAATTTCGAAGCCGCTTTGGTATATAAATCTTTCACATCTGAAGTTCCGGCAATATTTCCAAGGAAATCAGCCTGTCCGTAAAAGTTGATTCGATTAATTCCCCCTCCCGACAAAAAAGTCATCTCAAGAATAGCATCTCCACTGACAAGTTTTTCATTTCCAATAGCAAAAGAAACACCAGCACGAACACCCATATTACATTTATTATCCGGCAGATATTTTGTATCCCCACCAGCATTTGTTGATGCCCGCATCTTATAATATGCCCCACCGGAAAAACCATTGATAGATACAGCACCGATAGGAATTCCGGGAAATTTGGAACTCCCTTCGACAAACCAATAGCGGAAATCTTCTTCAGCGCCAAACCGTGCAGCAACTTTCACTTTCAACGCCTCCGACAGCGCTCCGAAAGTTGCATCCAGTTCTCCGCCAAAATAATCTCCATACACACGATCATTCTCTACAAAATCAACTTCTCCGTTTAACGTAAATCCCGGCAGGGCAATTTTGTTCAGCAATATCTTTTCTAAATGAAAGCCTTTATATTCCCAATGATTTTCAAGGAATTCAGTCCGGATATCCATCCTTGATTGTGCAGAAATCTTCTCCTTCATCAGGTTGATCTTAAAATCAAAAGCCAGGATCGCAGCCTTTTTATTGGCAGTTAAGGAAATATTTTCCACAGAAACCGGGAAATGATTGAATGTAAGTTCCCCTTCACAATCCAATTTTTCGACAGTGAGATAAGGAGACTCACTTAAAAATGTAAGTTTCTTGAAAACAAATTTTTCCAAATGGAAAGCCTTAGCTGTTTTCAATGACATCGATCCATTCAGTACCAAACTTGGTTTGAATGTCTCATCCTCCACCAACATCTGCAAATAAGAGGTCTTATCCAAATAAGCCTCAGCTGCGCCAAAAAGGTCAATATGCAGTTTCTCATCCATCGCTACCTTAAACAGATATTTTCCACCCTGATCGATCCAGGCATCATACTTTAATACTTTTTGATTTTTGGAGACCGGAATAGCCACTTCCCCTCCAAAACCAAATCCTGTGATATGGTTAGCTGTCAGCGATAATTCCAGATTAGTAACAGAAAAGCTCCATCCGTTTGCATCTCCTTTTTCTAACGGCAATACATCAACAGCAGCAATGCCTCCGGAAAGACCGTTTTCATCAATTATCATGTTAGTTCCCTGCAATTGCACTCGTTTGGACGAATCTTTGATTTTAAATTCCGGAGGTAAGGTTAGAGAAAATTCCTTGATAAAAACACCTCTCCAAAGATTTTTATCCGGTAAAGAAAAATAATCTTTAAAATAATTTTTAGGAGCGGAAAGTTCGGAAGGATTAGCAACATCACTCATATCCAATGTAGTTTTTTTAGCCTCAAAAACAAAACCTTCAAGCGATTTAATTTCAAAAGGAGGCAGTGAAATGTCAAACAACAATTGATTCCAGTCTTCCAATACAGATTTAACCGAAGCGATCACTGCCTGCCCTTTATTTTTCTGAGTTCCGGCAGCAATAAACACTTCCTTGTTAAGCTCAAGATCCATATCAACAGACAATTTCTTAAAATCTCCATTACAATCCAGGGAAATGTATGTCTCCGATTTTCCTGCTCCAGATGAAGGATCCAAACTTCCCTTGAGAAACAATGTTCCCATCTTCCCTAATGGAATAGAGATATTATTCAGCAATGCCAGCTTGACATCCCCAATCAAATCGCCCGAATATGACATCCTGACATTTTCTGCTCCAAATATGAGTAATTTAGATTGTTGTGGAACTTCAAACTTGACAAAGCATGTCATTTCAGCATAAGCAGCAGAAAAACGCACATTACTGATAGCCATTGTAGCAGGCACATTAGCAATAATCTTTCGCATTCCAACAGGAAATTCGGAATGATTATCCAAGTCTATCTCCTCAACAAACCGTTTTGCCTGCTCTATGAAGGCAAACTGGTCCATTGCCCACTCCACTGAAAATTCGAAATCCCGTCCGCTTGCATGGAAAGAAAAAGGCAAGCAAACAAAAAACAATAATAGTCTAAAGGTTTTGCACATCACAACAATTCGGTTAAGGCACACAATGTTCCAGGAACAGTTGCACACTATTGGTTAAAATTTTGGTTTAACAATTCAAATGTTATGTGATTTATACAGAGGAAAGAAAATAGTTCATTTTCTATTCAAACATAAAATCCACATAGTTTAAGTTTTGTTTTCTGAGGCAAAATTAAAAATTTATTTTTAAAGTAAAAATCATTACTTATATTTTAACATTTATTTGCTTATTAAATTAAAAATTAAGAGTAGAGAATTGGCTTACGCACAATTTTTTCAATTCTCCACTCTCAATTCTCAATTCGATAAAACATTATTGTGGTAATCCATTTGCTTTCGCAAACTTTTCCTGTTTTTCAAAAAGCACTTGTTGACGTTTTTTCAATTCAGCTTTGAATTCTTTCATTACCTTACGGGCAGCGTCAAAGTCCGGTCCGAAATTAAGATGATCCGGAGATTGTTTTCCACTTGCAATGTCAGCTTCTTCTCTTGCTTTAGCCACTTTAAACATCTCTGTAGATTGATTAAAAGCGGCAGGAGCCTTATCTCCGACAAAATTAATATAGTCCAATGCACTTTGTTTATAAGCACCAGCCTTATTGTTACCCAAACCATTAATTACCTTATTTGCTCTTGCAACAGCTACTGCTAAAGAATCTAATCCTTCCTGAACTCTATCGTATTCATCTGCAGAAATAAAATTTGAAATAGTCTGCATACCATCATTCACTGTTTCCACTTCCAGAATGATAGTTTCGTTTACTTTCAATGCATCATCACCACAAGATGAAAAAATAAGGGCTACACTCGCTAATAAAAAAATAATCTTCTTCATAACTTTTGGCATTAATTTTGTTATTAAATACTTGAAATTTGCTACAAATGTAGGAATTTTTCTTTAAAATACTATTTAACAAAAAAAAATGAAGGGAATCGCTTTTTAATCTAAAAACATTTTAATCGACTTATATATTACAATTTTGTATTTTGTGTGTAAACATTTTCGTCATTTTTGACGTTATGTAAAAAAGCGGTAGGTATGGCTAATGATAGTAATGACAATAGCGGCAAAGAGCCTTTATTAAATACAGCGTGGGGGTTGCTTCCATGGCTCTTTTTTGTAGTCTCTCAAAATTTTATTTCCTACAAAAATGCTCTTATCCTTGGTTTTGCCACTTGGGGATTATTTATTCTTATATTTTCTTATTTTAAAAGAAATCTCACATTGGCAATCCCTCTGAATGTCTCTTGTGGGGCATTGGTGGTACAGGCATTGTGTTTACTTCTTCCTATCAAGCAAGAATATACAACTATTTTCTGTGAGATTATTCTGATCATATTCCTTTGGGTTTTCGATCATTCCAAAAAATTTGTCAAGAGATACTATTTAAGGAAAGAAACTGCTTATTCCAATTCTTCTAAAGTAGTTGCGTTGAGCGAATTATTCTTTGTGGCCCGTATTTATCTGGATACTCTATTTATACACCTGACAATTGCTTTTATCTTCTTTTTGGTACCGGAAGAATATCACACTGCAGGACTAAACAGATTTATATACAATCAATTAGGAATCATCCTACTACTACTGGTTATCATATATGAACATATCAGGCTTAGATTGATTAAAAGAAAATTAAGCGGAGAAGACTGGTTACCTGTAGTTAATGACTCAGGAAGAGTTATCGGGAAAGTTGCCCGATCCGTCAGTTTCAAATCGAAGAATCAATTTCTCCATCCACTGGTACGCATTGCCCTCATAAACAAAGGTATGTTATATCTGATGGAACGGCCATCTTACTATATCCAGGATCCAAGTAAAATCGATCATCCTTTTGAAGAATACCTGCGTTACGGACAGGATTTAGATCAGGCTGTAAATGACATTATCCGGGTACGCTCCAAAGCTGAAAATTTACAAACCCGGTTTGTGTTTAAATACCTCTATAAGAACGCTACTACCAACCGGTTAATTTATCTGTATACCATACCGGTACATGACGAAGAAACCATGAGCAAAATTCAACTCAAAAGCGGTAAACTCTGGACAGAAAAGCAAATTGAAGAAAACTTAGACAAAGGTATATTCTCCGAATGTTTCGAAAAAGAATACGATATCCTCAAAAACACCATATTAATGGCTGAAAAGATGGTCATCCAATCATAATAGAATTTACTTATACAATAAAAAAATACACGGTTGTTTTGACAAATCCGGCACTTTTCCCATCCATTCTTTCACACCTTTTGTTTGGATAAATTCTTCCTCACAAGTAATATTAGAAGCAATACATAATTTAGTAGAAGGTTTGCATGTCTTAAGGATATCTTCCATCAATTTATTATTCCGGTAAGGAGTTTCAATAAATATTTGTGTTTGATTTTCAATATAAACACGTTGTTCTAAAAATTTCAACTGCTGTATCTTTTTATCTTGATCCACAGGAAGATAACCAACAAAAGCAAAGTTTTGCCCATTAAATCCGGAAGCCATCAATGACATCAATATGGAAGACGGACCCACAAGGGGCACTACCGGAAGGTGCCTTTGTTGTGCAATCCTGACGATATCAGCTCCGGGATCGGCAATAGCAGGGCATCCTGCTTCCGAGATAACCCCGACATCGTTTCCATCTTTCAAAGGAAGCAAAAAGGCAGAAAGTTCCTCCGGAGAAGTATGTTTATTCAACAGAAAAAATGTAATCTTGTCAATATCAATCGAAACATCTGTTTTTTTTAGAAAACGACGGGCCGAACGCTCATTTTCCACAATAAAATAACGAATACGGAGAATAATCTCTCTGTTATATACGGGTAATACCTTTTCTACCGGGGTATCACCCAATGTCACCGGAATCAGATACAAAGATGCTTTCATATTGATGCAAAAGTAGTATTTTTGTAACAAATATCAATGATAGAATGGAACTTCCAGCAATATTTACAGAAGAAACACAAGCACTGTTAGGAGATGCATTTCCTGCATTTCAAAAAGCACTATCGGAAGAAAATCCGGTGAGTATTCGTCTGAACCCATCTAAACCGATAAAAATCAATGATTTGGAAAGGATTCCCTGGTGTGAGAATGGATATTATTTGAAAAGTCGCCCGCTTTTCACAGCTGATCCATTATTTCATGCTGGTTGCTACTATGTACAAGAAGCTTCTTCCATGTTTGTGGAACAAATTATCAAACATTACATCCATAATCCTTCGGTTTGTCTGGACCTATGTGCAGCTCCCGGGGGAAAATCCACACATTTTTCTACAAGCCTCCCTAAAGATAGTCTACTAATATCCAACGAAGTAATACGAAGCAGAGCTTTTATTCTGGCAGAAAACCTCACTAAGTGGGGAAATTTATCCACAGTCATCACCAACAATGATCCTTCGGAAATCGGACAATTGAAAAATCTTTTTGACCTGATCCTTGCAGATGTACCCTGTTCCGGAGAAGGAATGTTCCGGAAAGATCCGAAAGCCAGAGAAGAATGGTCGCCTGCTAATGTAAGACTTTGTGCTGAAAGACAAAGGCGAATCATTGCAGATATCTGGCCATCCCTGAAACCCGGAGGCATCCTGGTTTACAGCACCTGTACATTCAACACCAAAGAAAATGAAGAAAACATTGTCTGGATTGCCGAAACATTCGGCGCTGAACCGTTATCTCCTGAATTTCCGTCTGATTGGAAGATTACCGGCAGTAAAAGAGGAAACTTACCAGTCTTCCGTTTCTGGCCTCATCTGACCAAAGGAGAAGGATTCTTTATAGCTGCCCTGAGAAAATCCCCGGAAGATGAAATCTCTGCATACAACAAACAAAAGAAAAACAAAACCGGGAATAAACAAACAATAAATGTTATCCCTAATGAGGTGAAAAACTGGCTGAAAGACTCTTCTACTTGTGATTTTCGCTTAAAAGGAAATCAAATTTCTGCTATTCCGGAAATCTACAAATCAATCATACAAACATTGGAAGAAAACCTTAAAATCATTTCTTGTGGTATTCCTCTTGCAGAAGTCAAAGGAAAAGACCTGATACCTCAACATACAATGGCCATGTGTACCGCCGTTAACCAGAATGCGTTTCCGGTTTATGAAATGGAAAGAGAAGCTGCGCTGCAATATCTGAGCAGAGAAACGATTTCCCTACCTCCCGATTTTCCAAAGGGATATATTTTGTTGACATACAATAAGCACCCTTTGGGCTTTGTGAAAAATATCGGCAACCGGACTAACAATTTATATCCGCAGGAATGGAGGATCCGGATGAATGTCAAAGACATTGACTAAAGAGTTTCTGTAATTACAAACCAAAGTATCAGTAATTTTTCTTAGATTTGCAATTGAATTGATCAATCATTATCAATTGTCAATTTTTTCTCATTAAACAATATCTATATTTATTGGACAGTGTACTGAAAGAAGGTTCCAAAAAGGAAGATCGCACAGGAACAGGCACTATCAGTGTCTTCGGACATCAGATGCGATTTAATCTTGAAGAAGGATTTCCCGTGCTTACAACAAAAAAACTGCATCTGAAATCTATTATTTATGAGTTATTATGGTTTTTACAAGGAGATACAAACATCAAGTATCTGAATGAAAACGGCGTACGTATCTGGAATGAATGGGCGGACGAAAATGGGGATTTAGGCCATATTTACGGTTACCAGTGGCGTTCCTGGCCGGATTATAACGGTGGACATATCGACCAGATAACGGAGACATTAGAAATGATCAAAAATAATCCGGATTCCCGCCGGATCATTGTCAGTGCATGGAATGTGGGGGATTTGAAAAATATGAACCTGCCTCCTTGTCATGCTTTTTTCCAGTTTTATGTTGCCGACGGAAAGCTGAGTTTGCAATTATACCAGCGAAGTGCTGATATTTTCTTAGGTGTTCCGTTCAACATTGCATCATATGCATTGTTATTACAAATGATGGCACAGGTTACCGGTCTGCGGGCAGGAGATTTTGTTCACACTTTCGGAGATGCACATATCTATTCCAATCATATGGAACAGGTACAATTACAATTAACACGTGAACCGCGACCGCTACCTATCATGCGAATCAATCCGGATGTAAAAAGTATTTTCGATTTTCAATATGAAGATTTTGAGTTGATCGGATATGATCCGCATCCGCATATCAAAGGAATAGTATCTGTATAATATGAAAATTTCAATCATCGTTGCCATCGGCAAAAACAATGAAATAGGGAAAGGCAATGATTTGCTTTGGCGATTATCTTCCGACATGAAACGGTTCAAAGCTATCACTACCGGTCATGCCATTGTAATGGGCAGGAAAACATTTCTGTCTCTTCCGAATGGGGCTTTGCCTAACCGGACCAATGTGATACTGACACGGGATGTCACTTTCAAACCAAATGATTGCCTGGTTTTTTCATCATTAGATGCTGCTTTGATCCATCTACGCAACGAAGAAGAAATATTCATTATCGGCGGAGGCGATGTGTACAAACAGACTTATCCTATTGCTGATAAGCTATTCCTGACCAAAGTGTATGCAACTTTTCCGGAGGCAGATACATTTTTTCCGGATATTGACTACGGACAATGGAGACAAATCGGCATGGAGACTGTTCCGGCTGATGAAAAAAATATGTATGATTCTTCTTTTTATGAATTTGAAAAAATTTAACACGGAGTTTCACGGAGTTATTTCACGGAGTAACACGGAGTTTAATGCATAAAGAACTCCGTATTATTCCGTGAAACTCTGTGTTTAAAAAATAAACTATGAATACAAAAATTCTTTCTTTAGTCCTTTGCGTCCTATTTGCAGTATCATCTGCATGGAGCCAGAAAGCAAATAATGTTTCATCTTCTTACACCATGCTTTGGGAGAAAGTAAAAAAATCGGAAGATGCATCACTCCCCGAATCAGCTAAAAATGACGTAGACCTGATTTATCAAAAAGCATTGAAAGAAAAAAACAGTCCACAACTCCTGAAATCTATGGTTTATCAAATCAAGTATCAATTGATCAAAGACAAAAACGAATTTCCCGACAAACTGGCGGAGATGGAAAAATATACCGCCGAAACTAAAGACATCGTTGAACAATCGGTTTTACACGCCATGATTGCCCAATTGTATTTCCAATATTACCAATCAGATTATACTATCAATCAGAGAACTGCTATCACCGGCTATGTTCCGGAAGATATGCGCGAATGGTCGGGCAATATTTTCATCAAAAAGATTGCCGAACATGTAGAACTTTCGTTGAAAAATGTACAAGAGCTTCAATCGACAGATGTATTGAAATATAAAGAAATTCTGACAGAAGGTAAATCTTCCCGGAATTTACGCCCCACCATGTATGATTTCCTTGTTTATGAAGGAATCGATTTATATGCTTCGGCAAATTACCAGGCTAACCGTTTTTTTAAGCAGACTGCCTTTGCAGATAACACCTATTTTGCAGATAGAAACATGTTTGTACAATTACCTGTAGATCCACAACCTTATGATCTGACCTTACAGGCATTGAAGTTATACCAGCAACTGATCTCATTCCGGATGAAACAAAATCAGCCGGATGCTTTGATGATGGCCGACTTAGACCGTCTGTCGTTTGTATGTGACAAGTCAAATGATGCAGAAAAATGGGATGATTATATTCAATTCCTTACAACTTTAGAAAAAGAATATGAACAAATGCCTTTCTGTGCAGAAATATTATTCAAGGAAGCTTCTTTTTATCTATACCACCGGGGAGTCAGACCTTTTTCTGAAGATAATGGAGATTTTCAAAATAAAGAATTGAACGAAAACAGGAAAAAAGCCTATGATATTTGCCAGTCAGGAATCGAGAAATATCCTTCTTATGAAAGGATTGGTATACTGAAAAATTTACAGAAAGAGATTTCCCAGCCATCTGCCAATATCAATGCTGCCAGTACTGTGTATCCGGGAAATGACCTGGAACTAAAGATACAATCTCAAAATATCTCCCAATTAACTATTGAGATCTATCGAATATCGGGATCTGTCATGGATTACAAAAATATTTGGGGAATAAATGGCCGGTATAAAACCAACGGGAAATTAGTTGAGAAAAAAACTATCCGCTTAGAGGCCGAAGCTCCTTTTATACGACAAGATACTACCATTCGCATTCCGATGACGACACCGGGTATTTATGAATATGTGGCTTCCTGGGTAAATGGGGAGTCTGTTGCTAATCAGGCATTCTCAGTCAGTCGTTTAGTTTCATTATCCAGAACATATGATAACAAACAAGAGGTATTGGTTACTGACTATACTGATGGAAAGCCAGTAGAAAATGCAGAAGTACATTTTTATACCAACAAAAATGGCAAACCGGTATTTTCATCATCTGTTAAGACTGACAAAAACGGATTGGTATCTGTTCCATCAAATGAGAAAAATAACTATTACCGGGTATCCCTCAATAACGACTCTGCATCGTTTTATTCTTCGATCATGCCCTATTATAATTATCGTTCCAACCAACAAACCAATGAGCAACTCAATTTGTTCACCGACAGAAGCATCTACCGTCCAGGGCAGACAGTTTACTTCAAAGGGATTGCTATGGTTCTGGATAAAGACAAGCAGGAAATTATCAAAAACAAACAGCATACTTTATTATTCAAAGATGCCAACGGGAAGCAAATCACAGAAAAAACCTATACAAGCAATGATTTCGGTTCTTTCAGCGGAGAATTTGTATTGCCTCAAAACATCTTAGGAGGAGATTTCTCCATTTCTTCCAGTGCCAATAATGCCTATTGCAATTTTAAAGTGGAAGAATACAAACGCCCTACTTTTGATATACGTTTCGATACCATTGCAGGAACATATAGTTTTGGTGATCAGATACAAATCAAAGGAAATGCAAAAACATTCTCCGGAATCGATTTACAATATGCAGAAGTGAAATACCGCATTACACAAAACCCAATTTGGTTCCTGTTCCGGTTTGGCAGTCCTGGCGTACAAATCGCCGAAGGCACAGTAAAAACGGATGAAAAAGGAGCATTTGACCTGTCTTTCGTAGCAGAAAAGACATCTTCCGACAGATGGAGTAAAGAAGTATATTATTCTTACAATATTGAAGTTTCCGTTACCGATACAAACGGAGAAACACAGGAATCATCTACCCAGGTTCCTGTAGGAGACAAATCCATGCACCTTACTATCAGCGAACTAAACCTGGTCGATAAAGATAAGCCGGAAAATACTATCATTCAAGCATATAATCTAAACGGCAAAAGTCTTTCCACACAGGGAACCTACCAAGTCTTCCGCCTAAAGGCCGAAGAAGATTTAGACAAGACATTGTCTGAAAAAGATTGGAAAAAAGAGAAAGAAATTACTTCCGGAAATTTCACTTCCGGAGAAAAAATCGATTTATCTGTTCTATCCAAAGAAGCCTCCGGAAAATACAGAATCATTGTGCAATCAAAAGATGATAAAGGAAGAGATATTTCAAAAGAACAAGACTTTACGCTTTATTCGACAAATGATAAACGTCCGCCGGTAGTCTGCTACGACTGGCTGATATCTTCCAAAACAGCATGTGCTGTGGGGGAAAATACTGAAATCATTTATGGATCTTCAGCCAAAGATGTTCATGTACTGTATGAAATTTTCAAAGATGAAAAATTACTTGAGCGCAATCGTTTTACATTGAATGACGAAATAAAAAGACTAACAATTCCATTCAAAGAAAGCTATGAAGATGGTATTATTGCTAAATTCACATTTATTAAAAAAGGTAAATTATTTGCCCGGGAAGTTGAAATTCGCCGTAAACAACCGGATAAAAAATTGACATTAAAAATGGATGTTTTCCGTAACAAATTATTACCCGGACAAAAAGAAGAATGGAAAATATCGGTCAAGGATGCAGATAAAAATCCGGTCTTAGCGGAAATACTCGCAGGCATGTATGATGCTTCCTTAGATAAATTATATGCGCATGCCTGGAGCTTTGATCCTACTTACCATATCTGGTTATCATCTTTCGGGTTTAATCAGGGAAGAGGTATGGAAAACAATTATGCATCAATCCATTCAAATGTAAAAAGAGACAAAGTACCTGAGTTTGCGTATGATTCATTCAACTGGTTTGGATTGAATTTTCACAGACAATTATTGAGAAGTTCTGTGAAAAGAATAGATTCGAAGGTATTCGAAGGTATTAACGTTGCATCCATAGATGATGCTCTACAAGGAAGAGTAGCAGGACTTGCAACTACAGAAGAACAATCAGTAAAAGCAGATGTATCTTCTTTGGTTATGAGAGAACAATCGATGGACATGCCTAGCGACGGAGGCTATACTTTACCAAAAGCAAAATCTAGTGCAGGAGGAGGTGATACGGGAGAAAATACAATCCAGATCCGTACCAATTTCAATGAAACAGCTTTCTTCTATCCCCAACTTCGCACCAATGAAGCCGGAGAAACTTTAATCTCTTTCACCGTCCCGGAAAGCAATACCACCTGGAAACTGATGACATTGGCCCATACCAAAGACCTGAAATACGGAGAATTAATAGAACAGGCAATCAGTCAGAAAGAATTGATGATTACGCCGAATATGCCCCGTTTCATCCGTCATGGTGATTTAACAACAATCACTACAAATATATCCAATCTGTCTGATCAACCTCAAAACGGAAAAGTAAGCATAGAACTTTTTGATCCGCAAACGGAAAAAATAATTATTTCTGTTGATAATCAGACACAAAATTTCAGTATTGAGCAAGGTGAAACAACAAGTGCCTCCTGGTCATTTGAAGTTCCCGGAAATATAGAATTGGTTGGCTGCAGAATCATTGCCCGTTCGGAAGATTTCAGCGATGGAGAACAACATTTATTGCCTGTACTACCTAACCGGATGCTGGTAACCGAAAGTCTGCCGATTGAAATTTCAGGAAAAGAAAGCAAACAATTTTCATTTGACAAATTAATAGGAAACAAATCCGAAACAGCAGAAAATTATCGTCTGATTTTGGAATTTGCAGCCAATCCGACCTGGTATGCGGTACAAGCCTTACCGGCTATAACAACGCCTAATAGTGATAATGTGATTTCCTGGTTTGCTGCATTTTATGCCAACAATCTGGCAACATCCATTGCCAACAGCACACTAAAAATCAAACAAATTATCGACACCTGGACCAAACAGGGAGGAAACAAAGAAACATTGATTTCTAATCTTGAAAAGAACCAGGAATTAAAAGCAGTCTTGCTTGAAGAAACGCCCTGGGTATTGGAAGCCACCAATGAGACCGAACAAAAACAACGTTTGAGTTTGTTATTTGATATCAATAGAAACAACAATCTATCATCCACAGCAATCAGTAAATTGAAAGAATTGCAATTGGGAGACGGTGGTTGGTCATGGTTCAAAGGCATGTATTCCAGTCCCTCCATTACTCAATGGATCTTGTATGGATTCGGACAATTGGATCAATTGAATGCCCTTTCAAACAAAGAAGAGATTGCTGAGATGCAACAAAATGCCATTTCATTTATAGACAGAAAATTCAAGGAGCATTTCGATCAAATGAAGAAATACAACAAGAACTGGAGCAAAACGGATACATTCTCTTCTTATGAATTAGAATATCTGTTTGTCAGAAGTTTCTATAAAGATATTCCTTTTGGAGAAGCAGACGCTGCCGCCGAATTTTATTCCGGTCTGGTTGAAAAATTCTGGACAAAAAACACCAGTCTTTATCTGCGTTCATTGGCCTCAATCGTCATGCAAAGAAACGGCAATCCGGTCATCGCACAAAAAATGATAGAATCACTCAGACAACATGCCGTACATAAACCAGAATTGGGCATGTACTGGGCAAACAACAATGCATCGGCTTTCTTCTTTCAAAGTGCAACAAGTATTCACACTTTCATCATGCAGGCTTTTGAAGAAAACAAAGCCACTTCCGAAGAAATGGATGCAATGAAGTTATGGTTGCTCAAACAAAAACAAACACAGGAATGGGAAAGCACCCCGGCCACCACCGATGCCATTTATGTTCTTCTGAAAACAGGAAATAATTGGTTGGCCAGTGAAGGAAATGTGGATATCAAATTAGGAAATAAGACTATCGACACTACCGGAAAAGAAGCCGGAACCGGTTATATCAAACAAGTATATTCAGCACAGGAAATCACTCCTGACATGGGTAAAGTATCTGTTTCCAAACAAGATGCAGGTCCTGCCTGGGGGGCACTTTACTGGCAATATTTCGAAGACCTGGATAAAATTACCGAAGCTAAAACAGGCCTCAATGTGGAGAAAAAACTATTTATAGAGAGAGTATCGGAAGCAAGTAAAATACTGGATCCTAACATCTATCCACTGCACGTAGGCGATAAAGTCATTGTAAGACTCACCCTTCGCAACGACCGGGACATGGAATATGTTATGCTGAAAGATTTACGTGGTGCTTGTTTCGAACCTGCCGAACAAATTTCCGGACTTAAATGGAAAGAATCTGTGATGTATTATCAGACAAACAAGGATGCATCAACAGCTTTATATTTCAGCCATTTGCCCAAAGGAACCTATGTATTTGAATATCCTCTGTATGTTGTACGAGATGGAGAATATTCCAACGGATTAACAACGATTCAATGTTTGTATGCTCCTGAATTTGTATCCCATACCAAAGGAGAAAGGGTAACCGTAATCGGAAAAGGTGTCGGAGTAACAGAATAAATCATATCAGATATATCAATCATGCAAACGCCCATCATCCGCAGAGCTGAAAGAAAAGATTGTGCACGATTACTGGAATTAGTCAAAGAACTGGCTGCTTATGAAAAAGCGCCTGGAGAAGTAACCGTGACCCTCTCCCATTTCGAAGAAAGCGGCTTCGGACGATATCCGGTATGGTGGGCGTTTGTTGCTGAAACCGAAGGGAGAATCTGCGGTTTCGCTTTATACTACATCCGTTACAGCACCTGGAAAGGACAACGGATGTACCTGGAAGATATCTACATTGAACCGGAGATGCGAGGAAAAGGTATCGGAAGCCTCTTGTTTGAGACATTGCAAACAGAGGCTAAAGAAAAACAACTCAATGGCATTGTATGGCAGGTGTTGGAATGGAATACACCAGCTATTGAGTTTTATGAGAAATATGGCGCTTTGTTTGATTCGGAATGGGTAAATTGTAGTACCGGATAGATTTCTGAAAAAATAAGAAATAATAAGAAAAAACGTTACCTTTGTGCGCTTTAATAAAAACATATGAATAAAATACTATTTGCTGTAGCTATCTGCATTTTTTCTACATTAAGTCTCTTTGCACAAGAAGAAAAGCCCAAGTTCTCCACTAAATTTTATGGTTTTGTACGGGGAGATTACGCCTATGACACACGTCAGAGTGTAGCGCCCAATGAAGGCTTGTTTTTTCTGTATCCCAAGGACAAACTGTTCGATGCAAATGGAGAAGATCTGAATGCTGTAGCCAATTCAG
Organism: Bacteroidales bacterium; assembly: GCA_031552335.1. Lineage (GTDB taxonomy): Bacteria > Bacteroidota > Bacteroidia > Bacteroidales > Azobacteroidaceae > JAISFI01. Next base: position 15,588 of record JAVBMQ010000133.1, read on the forward strand.
GATTCTATGCATTTAACAGCCGTGTGGGAGTCGATGCAACAAGTTCGCTATGGGAAGCTAATCTATTGGGCAAGATAGAAGCTGATTTTGCCGGGTTTGGTGGCGCCATTGCAAACTCTACTGTACTCCGGATCCGCCGTGCATTTATAAAAATGAATTGGGAAAAGACTTCTTTGTTATTGGGACAAGAGTGGCATCCCATGTTTTCGAATGTGATTCCGGATGTGGTTTCCCTTTCTGCCGGAGCTCCTTTTAACGTCTTTAACAGGAGTCCGCAAATCCGGTTGGATTATAAAGCCAAAGACTTCGTACTGACAGGAACGGCTCTTTATCAACTGCAATATACATCAACCGGGCCTGAAGGAAAAACGAATATATATCAACGGAATGCTAATATTCCTGAATTATACTTAGGTGTTAGTTATAAAAAAAATAGCTTTCTTGCCGGTGTTTTTGCCGATTACCTGACTTTGAAACCCCGTATTCAGTCGAATGTAGAGACTCTTACCTATAAAGTGGATGAACATCTGAATTCTTTTTCTTATGGAGCTTATGCAGGATATACCCACCAGTTGTTGTCAGTAAGTGCTAAAACGATTCTGGGACAAAACCTTTCAGACATGTGTATGCTGGGTGGATATGGTATTACCCAAAAAGATCCGGTTACCGGCAAACAGTCATATACTAACTTTACACATTCATCCTCCTGGCTGAATATATCGTACGGAGCAAAGTACAAAGGCAATCTTTTTGCCGGTTATACTAAGAATCTGGGAACAGAAAAAGCCTTGCTGGAAAATTCTGCCGTATATGGAGAAGGATTGAGTATGAATAACCTGTACCGTCTGGCAGGTACATTCTCCTACAATTTACCTAAATTCTCCATTGGATTAGAATACGAATTGACAAACGCTGATTATGGAGATTCCGGCACTTTCAATTGGGAAGAAGGAAAATATAATGCTACGCATGGCATCACTAATCACCGTATTGTTGGGGTGGTTTGTTATAATTTCTGAGATTATTCAAACTTCTATACCTGATATTAATCAAATTATCAGGAAGTAACACAGCTTCCCTGTTTCTGATAAAAGGATTGTTAATTTGTAATAATTCCATTCAAGTATCATAAATTGTTTTAACTTTGTATCCGGTTAGTATTGAACGAAATAAATAAAATACCATAGAAACATACTTTATTGAACTTAAATTTAAGCGTATGAGAAAAATGAGATACCCATTTATAATTTTATTATTATTTGGATTCGGAATTTCCCTGATAAAAGCCCAAACTGCCAGTACCAGTGACAATCTGGTTGCTCAACCGGTTCCTCAGCGAACAGTATCTTTTAATCTCTCTGAACCCGGCATCTCCACTCCCATTATCTGGGGATTAGACTTAGCATGGCTCAGCAGAGAAAATATTCAGCGGGGTATCGCCTTTATGGGAGCTGAGCTGGTAGATGTTATAAGGTCATCATTCACCCCTACAGCTCCATTGGTTGACGGGAAATTACAAACAACAGAACTTAGCCGCCTGAATCAGCGTTTGAATATAATCAACTTACTGGACTCCCATACTAAAGTTGTACTTAACTGTGATCATCCTTCTGTTGACCCCTGGTTCTCCGGAAATGCAGCCAACTGGGCAGAACTGATAGATGTAACTGCCAAACATCATGAAGATAAAGGTCGCACGGTAGTATCCGTTTCTCCTTTCAATGAACCGGATTATGGCTGGGGACAAGGTTCTGTTACTGATTTTTATAATATTGCCGGTGAATTAAAAAAAAATCCCCGTTTCGATAACATTCGTATCTGTGGCGGTAATACCCTGAATACAGACCAGGCGTTGAATTGGTATAATCAATTAAAGAGCCGGCTAGATGAAGGAAACACCCACCAACTTGCAGGCAGTTTCGATAACTATGCTAATTTTCATAAGACAGTACGAGCCAATGGTCATCATGCCACAAACGATGAACTGCACAACGTTATGGAAGCAATGGTCGGAGTTGAATATGGTATGCAAACCGGGATTTGGTGGGGTACTGCAGAATATGCCCGTGGAGAGTTTGTAAAAGCCAGTCACGGTACAAGATTAGGCTATGCCGAACACCGTCCCAACTGGACCGCAGCATCGGTTTATCGTGCTCCGGATGGTAAAGTACAGGCTTTCGGAGGAACATCCGAACGGCAGGCTGTCACCACTACTTACCGTTTTGTATCAAAAGACAGGGATGTATTTTATGATGGTAATGGTCCGCAACGGGAATATACTCTGGTAATGCCGGGTGGTACCGGTTATCAAAATGGACAGACAAATGCTGAAAAAGTTGTCAGTATTACCTGGGGAGATGATATTCAACCTGTTATCAACGGACGTTATGTGGTAGTAAACCGCAACAGTGGTATGGTAATGGAAGTAGAAAATGGTTCTAGTACTGCAGGAGCCAATGTCAGACAAAACGACAACGCTGGTGCAACTTATCAACAGTGGAATGTGACTCCGGTAGATTCAAGAATCGGAGGAGATTTCAGTTACTTTACATTCACAGCAGTAAATAGTGGTCTGTCGCTGGATATTTTGAATTGGTCTCTGAGTAATGGCGGAAATATCATTGCATGGAGTGACGCCAAAGGTGGAAATCAGCAATTTTATCTGGAATATGCAGAAGATGGTTGGTTTTATATTCGTAGCCGGCATAGTTCGCATTGTATAGAGGTAGTTAAAAGCAGTACTACACGAGGAGCGAATATCCAACAAGGGACAAAAACCGGAGGAACAAACCAGCAATGGAGATTTCTTCCTGTGGGTACTACCATAGAATTCAATCCCCCCAGTGCTGCAAATGATTTAGTAGCTACGGCAAATACAGTATCCGTTCAATTGGATTGGTCTGCCAGTCCGGAAACCGATGTATCCGGATATACTATTTTCCGTTCAGAATCGGCTGAAGGATCTTACAATACAATTGCCCGCAATGTGAAATCAACATCTTTTGTTGACAATACAGTTATCGCAGGAATACCATATTTTTACAAAATTAAAGCTATTGATAATGCATTGAACCGTTCGGATTATTCAAATGAAGTTTCGGCAACAGCTACCGGAGATAAAAGCTTGGTTGCTCATCTTCCATTCGATGGAAGTGCCAAGGACAGTACAATCCATCTAAATCACAGTGCATCATCCGGCAATGTTTCCTTCGTTAATGGGAAAGTCGGAACTAAAGCCATCTCTTTGAATAGTGTAAATGGTTTTGTGCAACTCCCAGCTTATACAGCAAATCATCAGGAAATGAGTATTGCCATGTGGGTTTACTGGAGAGGTGGTTCGGCTTGGCAACGCCTTTTCGATTTTGGCAATGGAGAATCTGAATATATGTTCTTAACACCCCGTTCCGGTGACGGCAAACTACGTTTTGCCATTAAAAACGGAAGTGAAGAACAACAGCTGAATGCAACAAGCGCATTACCTATTTCCAAATGGTCGCACGTGTCAGTAACCCTCGGTACTGACGGTGCACATATGTACGTCAACGGAGTATTAGTTGCCGAATCAAGTGATATAAACATACGTCCAATTGATTTTAAACCGATATTGAATTACATTGGTCGTAGCCAATTCTCCGATCCACTACTTTATGGCTATGTCGACGATTTCAGAATTTACAACTATGCACTGACTGCCAGTGAAGTTACCCAACTTTCTGAAAATCTGAGCAGTATAGAAGATACAAGAACAGTGAAGGAAAGTATCTTATCTGTATGGCCGGTACCGGCAAATGATGTCTTGCATGTAAATTATTCAGCAACAAACAATAACAGTACAACCACCCTCAACTTGTATACAATGGATGGACGATTGGTAATGAGCAAAAATCTGGAATATCCTTATGATACGGAATTCAATGTTTCTGCTATGTCTGCCGGCATTTATATCCTGAAATTGGTCAATGGAGAAGAAACTGTGATGAAAAAAGTTCTTATCAGGCACGATTAAAGAGGAGAAATAAGGCATTTGAATGAAAAAATCATGTCAAGAAAAATAGCTTTAATATTATCACTATTTCTCATCCCTGTCTTCATTTGGGGACAGGGACTTAACAACAATTATCCATTTGATGACAATGATTTGAAAAACATATTCGAAATGCAGGGAATTAATACCTTCAAATTCCCCTTCAACTTAAATCAAGGAGAATATATTTCCCTAAGCTACAGCATTTATGAAGATGGCATTGAAAAAGAAAAGCACAATCCGATTGAAGATCTTCAGATAGAAGCAGAAATAACTTTTAACCAGCATATTTCCCGACAGGATGCTGTTGTTTTTCATCGATTGTACTTTATGAACCAAGGAGATTCTATTATCAACTTCAGAGCAGTTTTTCCAGGCATTTCAATGAATAAAAAAATAGATATTTCCAGAGTAAAAACAGGTAGTTTTACAGCCAATCTTAATATTGACAGCAATTTGCCTGTAAAAAAAGATATCCTTTATTATTACGGACTATTTTCTGAAAGTGAAAAATACGTCCAATCAGGAAGTTGGCTGGAATGTGCAACCGGGCTTTCTTCAGAGGAATTAATAAAAACATACGATTTTGCAGTAATCTTCTATGTTGAAAGAATTACTAAGGAAAGAGCCAAGACTATTTTGAAAGAAGAATATTACAAATCTCAGACAGTTCAATAAATGCAAGCATACTTCAATCTGCAATACAAAATGGCCAATAGAAGACTATCCGATTTTGGGGTCTATCCAGTCATCGGTTATTTACTTCTATTTTGCACATTTACAGGTATATCAATATTTCTATTTCAAAAAACGACCTTTGCTCCCTATATCCTTGTACTTATTGCCCTATATTTTACATCAAAACTAAGTGAAGTCAAACGCAATGATTTTCTGCAGATTTGTTTTGGAGAAAATAAGTACAAAAAAATACGGATCATCGAAAATCTTATTGTAATAGCTCCTTTTGCCATTTTCTTAATATACAAAATGCAGATCTACCCTATTGCTATTCTTGGAGTAATATCTGTTTTAATGGCATTGTTGAATATTAAAACTACTTACAACATCACCATTCCAACCCCTTTCTACAAAAAACCATTTGAATTTACGGTTGGGTTCCGGAATACTTTTTATCTGTTTGGAATTGCCTATATACTGACTATTATTGCCATTTTCGTCGACAATTTTAATTTGAGCATTTTTTCATTGATGCTGGTTTTCCTGACAGTGTTAAGTTACTTCACAAAACCGGAAAATGAATACTTTGTCTGGTCTTACAATTTAACACCGGCAAAATTTTTAATTGAAAAAATAAAAACGGCCGGTTTGTTTTCTACCGGTTTGTGTGCCCCCATAGTACTCCCATTGGGAATTTGTTATTTTGACTTTATTGGAATTATAGCTCTATGTATGTTGTTAGGGTATCTGTATCTAATAAGCCTTATCCTGGCAAAATATGCAGCATTTCCCAATGAAATGGATTTAGCCCAAGGAATTATCCTGTGCATTGGTTTGGTATTTCCTCCGTTTCTCATTATTGTTATTCCATTTTTCACCAATCAATCAGTCCAAAAACTCAAATACATTCTAAAATGATACATATCACAGATCTATCCAAAAGCTATGGTAATAAACAAGTTCTGAGAGACATCAATATCCATTTTGAGAACGGAAAAGTTTACGGAATTGTAGGTGAGAACGGAGCTGGAAAAACAACTTTATTCAGATGTATTGCAGGTCTGGAAACTTTCGAAGGACAAATAAAATCATCACTTAAGCCTTTGAAAAATTATCTGGGTTTGCTATTGACTGAGCCATTTTTCTTCAGTAAAATAACAGGTAAAGAATACATTCAATTACTTTGTAATGCACGGAAAAAGAAAATATCAAACATTGAAGAAAAGAATATCTTCGATTTACCATTAAACCAATATGCTTCAACTTACTCTACGGGTATGAAGAAAAAATTAGCCTTGACAGCCATTCTTTTACAGGAGAATCAATGTTTCATTCTGGACGAACCTTTCAACGGGGTGGATATTCACAGCAATATCATTATTGTTGATTTGATACACAAATTGAAAGCATTGGGCAAAACAATCATTATTTCTTCTCATATATTTTCAACCTTAAGTGATACTTGTGACGAGATACATTTGTTGAAAAACGGAGTTTTTATTAAAAAGGCAGACCGGGAAAGTTTTAATTCATTGGAGTATGAGATGAAAATGTTTTCTATAGGAAATAAAATAGAAAAACTAGGATTAAAATAAGGTAAATTTATAAAAGCGTATGACTATGATGAGGTAAAATAAAAATGTCAACCAGCTGAAATCCCCGGAAGAAAAGCTGCAAAAGAAAAGAAACTTGGCAATCCAGGATTTAAAACAATTGAAGAAAGGATATTTGAAATACAGGAAAACGGGATTGTATTTTTGGAATTTGGAAGTGCCGGATAAAAACATGAATATTAAAATCTTGGCAAGAAATTTGCATGTATAATAGAATTTGAAGTTTGTTTAAAAACATTCAGGGTCGATACATGAAGTATTTTTTCTTATTTCTCATGCTATGTGTTAGCATTTTATTTACTCCTTCCTGTCAAAATTCGATAACCGAAAAATTGCAGGAGGTTGAGCAATTGATAAAAATTGCCCCAGACTCAGCTCTACACATACTCCAAAATCTGGAAAATAATTACACACAGATGAACGATGAGGGAAAAGCAATGTTCGGATTACTCCTCTTTAATGCTTTGGATCAAAATGCCCTCAAATCATTTCCACCTGAGAAAATCGATTTCTCTATCCACTACTATACCTTCAATAAAGAAAAAAAACATCTTGCTTATTGCTATTTTTATAAAGCTCGTATGTACAAAAATGAACGGGATTATAAGAATGTAATACAAAATTTACTTAAATCCAAGGAACTTGTCAGTCCGGAAAAAGATCATGATTTATTAGCCAGAATTTATTTTGAACTCGCACAAATATCCGGATTTCAGGGCGAATTTGATAAAGCTGAAGAATATTACAAATTGGCAGATTCCGAATTTGGGAAAGCTGGAGATAGAGAAAGACAGGCTAAAACATATATAACTATGGGATGGCTCTATCTTGCCAAAGAAGATTTTGACTTATCAATCGAATATTCAAGAAAGGCTTTGGATAATACTCCTGATTCAATCATCATGGGCGATGCACTGAATAATATCGGAAACAGCTATTATTACAAAGAGCAATTTGACTCGGCCTTGTACTATTTACGAAAAAGTTTGTCTTATACTTATTTTGACACCAATATATCGTCCCGATACTACCATCTGGCAAATGTTTATTCTTACACCCGCCAGTTTGATTCGGCATATGTGTATGTAAACCAGGCTTTGCAATATCCTATCGATATCTATTTTGAAGAAGAGTGTTATCGTATACTGACAAAAATTGCTTTCGAAAAAGACAATATCAAAGACCTGAAAATATATGTCAATAAACAGCAGATTTGTCAGGATTCTATCAAAAAACTGGAACAGCAAACCAATATCAATGTGCTTGAAAAAATGCATCAAACAGACATTGAAACGGCATCAATGAAAAATCAACTTTTATTATTGACGATCGCCATTATATGCTTGTTTGTTGCCGGAGGTACCATCTTTCTCATCTTACATAAACGCAATAAACAAAAACAAATCAAAGCTGAAATTTATAAAAAAGAACACGCTAAAGTTCAACAAGAGTACAGATCCACAAAAAAGGAGGCTGATATTTATAAATCTGAATTAAAGAGAAATAAGGAACTTCTCGTGCTGGATTTAAAAAATGAACTGGACAAAACAAAAACAAAATATGCCGACATGCGGAAGAGTGCAAATGCTGAACAGAGAGAAGCTCTTGACAAAAAAATTTTTGATGAAGTATTACATGTAGATGATGAAAAGGCTTTCATTTTTAAAATGAATAAGGTTTTAAATAATCTTCCTGAAAAACTGAAACAAGATTTTCCAGACCTGAACTATAAAGAAGTTATGTGGTGTTGTTTGTTCTCTTTAGATTTTTCTACCCCTGAAATTTCATTGATCATGGGTTTTAAACAAAGCACTCAATATAAATTCAAACAAAGATTAAGTAAAAAATTAAATCTTGCCGGACCCAAAGAATTGGAACAAATGCTTTCTGAGAAGATCAATATCTGAGTAAAAAACCTTCAATGCGTATAAAATACACATTATTTTTTAACCTCCATTTTACCTTGTCCTAAAATATTTATAAAAAACACTTATAACAAACTATATCCTATATAATTACAAAAATTACATGTCCTAATTTTTATCCGTTGAAAATTTTCATTTTTTACTTTTTGAACATAATTTTGTCTTTTCAAATTTTACAGGTAAGAAATCTCAAACCTCAATAAAAACAAAATTAATGAAAACAAAATTTTTGCGGTTCATGCCGTACTTGGCCTTTGGTGTAATGTTGGTAAGTTTAAATGCTTGTGATGCTATTTCCGGTGTTAAACTTACAGATCAAACTTCAGTAGATAAAATGTTACCCTCCAGAATTGAAAAGCATATTGATCCTCAATCCATAGTTTTTGAATTTTTCCTGGGTACTACTTCCGACTTTTCAACAGAGATGGATGTAGCATCTGTTACATTTCTCGCTCCAGGAGCTACAGAACCCCAGAAATATGCAATTACCATACCCGGGAATCAAAAACCTCGTGAACAAAAAATCATCAATGTTGGAATAAACAAACAATCATTTAAACCAGAAACCGGAATTAAACTATGTGATATAGATTTCTCTAAAATTGCTTCAAACATTGCAAAAGCTTCAGAATTCATGAAAGCAGAAAATATGGAAGTATCGGGTATTTCATCTTATGATATCATTATAGATGGAAACCCGGATAATACTATACATAAATTTTGTGTACGGAGTAAAGCCGGTTCCGAATTTGGTACGGATCATGGCCGTGCTGCTGTCATCACAAATTATTACGAAACTAACTTTATTGCCGATGCCAATGGCAATGTAACTTCCAAAGAATAAAAAACCAGCAATCTATACAAAATAAACCCCTATCCTTGCCGAATGCACCAGCCAAGCGAAATCTCGTGTAACTGGTGTATTTTTTTTATAACAAAACCACATCTTCCTCCGTTATATATAAAATACGACGAAGATGAAAAGCCAATCCATCATTTCTCTTACCAATCTGATAAAAACCTTTCCTGTAGGAGACGGGGAGTTCACCGCTCTCAATAATATCAACCTGGGAATAGGAAAGGGTGAGTTTACCGGTCTAGTAGGCCCCAGTGGCTCCGGAAAAACTACGTTATTAAACATTATTGGGTCTTTAGATATTCCATCCAAAGGGGAAGCACTTGTCCTGGGACAGTCTGTATCCGAACTAAATCCCAGACAATCAGCAGAATTGCGCAATAAACATATCGGATTTATCTTCCAAAGTTACAATCTTCTTCCCGTTTATACCGTTTATGAAAACGTAGAATTTGCTTTGCTTTTACAAAAAATGCAACCGGCAGAACGTCACAAAGCGGTGATGGAAGCATTGGAATGGGTCGGACTAACTGATAAGGAGCAATCTAAGCCTTCCCAACTTTCAGGAGGAGAGTGCCAGCGGGTAGCTATTGCCAGAGCCATGGTAAAACGGCCGGAAATTGTATTGGCAGACGAACCTTCGGCGAATCTGGATGCTGCCAATTCTCATAACATCCTGAGAATGATGTTAAAACTGAATGAGGAACTGCAAACTACTTTCATTTTTGCCACACATGATGAAAAAGTGATGCAATACCTGAAACGTACAATCCATCTGAAAGATGGAGAAATTGAGAAAGATGAGCAATCAATGTCATGAATCTGTCATTAAAAACTGCATATAAAAACATTATCGGGGCCGGGAAACGTACCTGGCTGAATGTAGCTGTACTTTCATTTACTTTTGTATTGATTGTTTTTTACAATGCACTGGGAGATGGATGGGTAGAAGATGCACGGCGCTCAACCATTGAATGGTCGACCGGATATGGAGAAATATGGCACCCTAAATATGACAGATATGATGCTTTCAGTCTACAGGATGCTCACGGAATTATTCCAGGGGAATTACAGGCTGATATCAACGATGGAAACGTAACGCCTATATTGGTCACACAAGGGGTTATTTATCCTCAAGGACGGATGCAAAACGTTTTATTAAACGGCATTGACCCTAATCAAAAAATCATAAAAATCCCGTCTCAAAAACTACATTCTCCCGATAGTACGTTTGTTGCCGTGATCGGAGAACGTATGGCAAAGGCAGCGTCCCTGCAAATCAATGACCGGGTAATGATGCGTTGGAGAAATAAGAACGGCACTTTTGATGCAAGCGAGATCAAAATAGTGGATATTTTCAACACTACAGTTCCGGCTGTAGACAATATGCAAATCTGGTTGAATCTGAACGATCTGCAACGAATGATGCTGATGCCCGGAGAAGCTACTTATTGTATCCAGTCGGAGGCCAAACCAATACAAGGGAATATAGACGGATGGGTATATAAAGACCTGAAATCTCTGACTGAAGATATTGATGCGATGCAAAAAGCGCAACGATTCGAGTCATTCATTATATTTGGAATACTATTGGCAATAGCCTTACTGGCAATATTTGACACGCAGGTATTGTCCATCTTCCGTCGCCAGAAAGAAATTGGCACATATGTGGCTCTTGGTATGACACCCAGACATGTAAGTGCATTATTTACCCTGGAAGGAAGCTTGTACAGTGTTCTGGGAATTGTAGCCGGTGCAATCTGGGGATTGCCTTTTTTCATTCTATTTGCGCACTATGGTCTGGATCTCTCTGGTAAGATGACAGAAACAGGTGCTGTCGGAAGCAATATCCTCTATCCTGCTTATAACACTGGTTCTATCATTTTCTGTATATTAACGATTGTCATTTTTTCGGCTCTCGTCAGCTATCTTCCTTCCAGGAAAATAGCCAAACAAAATATCGTCAATGCGCTAAAAGGAAAAATTCCGTAAATATTATTCATCATTCATCTTTTATCATCATGTTAAAATTTCTTTGGAATGGAATCATCAGGGATAAACGCCGCAGTCTGCTACCTGTCATTGTGGTGATGATCGGCGTATGTGCCGCTGTTATCCTAACCGGCTTTATTGATGGAATGATGAATAATATGGTCTCGATGACCGCCCATTTTGATACAGGACATGTAAAAGTAATTACCCGCGCTTATGAAAAAGATATCCAGCAAAAGCCGCTTGATTGTGCGATACTGAATTCCGATAAATTGGTATCCACATTAAAGTCTGAGTTTCCGGATATGGACTGGACTCAGCGAATATATTTCGGAGGATTACTGGATATTCCGGATTCTCTTGGAGAAACCAAAGCGCAAGGGCCTGTAAGTGTAACTGCTTATGATTTATTATCTCCCGGAAGCAAGGAAGCTAACAGGATACATATTCAACAGGCATTGGTCGGCGGACATCTGATCTCTACACCCGGAGAAATACTGATCAGTAGTGATTTTGCAAAAAAATTCAATGTCAACCCAAACGATACAGTCACCTTTTTCGGATCTACCATGGATGGTTCCATGAGTTTCTTTAACTACCGGGTAGCGGGTATGATTCATTTTGGTGTTCCTCCACTGGATAAAGGTGCGGTGATCATAGATATTTCAGATGCCCGGCAATTGTTAGATATGGATAACGCATGCGGTGAAATATTCGGCTTCCTGCCGGAAGACAAATATGAGAGGACGCTTGCAGAAAACGTTAAAAACAAATTCAATTCCTTATATGTCAATGACACAGACGAATATGCTCCGGTAATGATACAACTCACGGATCAGAATGCCATGGGAGAAATGCTGGATTACATACATATCGTTTCTTCTATCATGATTTCCATTCTGATTCTGGCATTATCTATCGTACTGTGGAATACAGGACTTTTAGGTGGAATCCGTCGATATAATGAATTCGGATTGAGATTGGCATTGGGAGAAGAAAAGAAACATATTTACCGTACCTTACTCGCAGAATCATTGCTTATCGGATGTATCGGTTCTGTTATTGGTACCGCACTGGGATTAGGAGTGGCAGCATTGTTGCAAAAATATGGAATAGATTACAGCAAAGTCATGGATAATTTGTCCATGATGATTGATCCGGTTATCCGGGCTGACATTACCCCTGAAATGTTTTACATTGGATTCATTCCCGGAGTTATTTCCATGTTTATCGGCTCTGCACTTTCCGGGAGAGCCATCTACAAAAGATCTACAGCTGCACTTTTCAAAGAATTAGAATAAACTACAAAAATACGGATATGAAAAAGTTTATATTAAGCATAGTAGCAACGGTCTTTATGATGCATTTACAAGCGCAGAACCCGGCCAAAATTCTCAGTCAGATAGATAAAAATATGTCGGCCGATACTCGTATCATCGAATCGACGATGATTGTACACGGGAAAAGATATGATAAGACTATGACATCCAAAAGCTATACTATCGGAGACAAAAAGGCTTATACGGAATATCTTTCACCAGCCAGGGATAAGGGAACCAAAATGTTGAAACTGGATAAAGAGATGTGGATGTATTCTCCATCAACCGATCGTATCATCATGATTTCAGGAAGTATGTTACGCCAATCCGTTATGGGTTCAGATTTATCTTATGAAGATATGATGGACGATAGGAAACTGTCGGAAATCTATACCCCTAAACTTTCAGGAAGAGACAGCCTGGATGGCAGAAAATGTTTTGTATTACAACTCTCAGCCAAAGTAGACGATGCTGCTTATGAATCCCAGAAAATCTGGGTAGACGAAGAGTATTATATTCCCCTGAGACAGGAGTTATATGCAAAAAGCGGACAAATACTCAAACGTATTACCCTTAGTGATGTAAAAAAAACAGGCAATCGTTGGTTTCCCATGAAAATGAATTACAAGGATGTTTTGAAAGATGGTTCAGGAACCGACTGGATTATCACAAGTATCCAATTTGACCAGCCGATCCCTGATTACATTTTCAGTAAGGCAAGTCTGAAACAATAAAATTTCTCTTTTCTTATGGAGAAAATAACATTTAATCTGATCACTGGCTTTCTCATTTTGTCAATACAAATACTTCCTGCACAAAATGACACCGTAAATACGGATAAAGCGTTCCAATTCAGCGGACAACTTTCCGGATGGGGACAGTATACTCCTGATATAAGTCCGGAACTTTGGTTCGGCGGAAGGTATATTCCACAAATAGATATCCGGAAACCTTTTAAAAACTTCCGTTTACTGGACTTTGAAGCTTCCGTCAATCTCTATGGAGATTTGGGCTTTCTTCCATCCGATACTTTTCATACGGAAGGCGATATCAAACCATACCGTTTGTGGGGACGTTATTCTACGCCTCAATTAGAAATCCGCCTTGGATTGCAGAAAATCAATTTTGGTTCTGCCGTCATGTTTCGTCCACTGATGTGGTTTGACCGGGTAGATCCACGCGATCCACTTCAGCTGACAAATGGAGTATGGGGGTTATTGTTTCGTTATTATTTTCTGAATAATGCCAATCTCTGGCTATGGGGATTATATGGAAATAAAGACCCCAAGGGCTGGGAAATATTTCCTACTGAAAAAAATATTCCGGAAGCCGGAGGACGAATCCAACTTCCTATATCCAACGGAGAAGCAGCTCTCTCTTACCATTTCCGGATGGCAGATATGCAAAATCTCAGTACTGCCATGGGATATCCATATCAATCCATCGCTGAGAACCGTCTCGGCTTAGACTCTAAAATAGACCTGTCTGTCGGACTTTGGGCGGAAGCTTCCTGGACAAACCTGAATAAAGACATCGGAGATTTTACCAATCAGGAAATGATTACTTTAGGAACCGATTATACTTTCGGTATTGGCAATGGCCTGGTTCTTACCTTTGAACAACTTATTTACTCCTACGATAGGAAAGCCTTTAATTTTGATCACACAACTACCTTCTCGGGTCTCTCACTCTCCTATCCCATCGGTATTTTCGACCGACTCAGCGCCATTCTTTATTATGACTGGACAGATAAGAAATCTTACAATTTCATCAATTGGCAAAGAGAAATGAACCATGTCACTTTTTATCTTATGGGGTACTGGAATCCGAAAAATTATCAATTGCCTGCACAAAGTCTGGAAAACAACCGGTTTGCAGGAAAAGGATTACAGGTGATGGTTGTTTGGAATCATTGAAACACGCAGATAATCAATAAACCAAAATATTCAATCATGGTTATCTACTGTAATAATAAGCTCCGAAAAAACTTTGTTTTTTATAGATAAACAATTAACTTTGGACAGTTTTAAATATCACAACCATGAAAATATCACAATTCCTACTTTGTTTTATATGCGCAATGTTTATCTTCACCTGTTGTAAAGAAGAGAATGATGATCTAAAAACCGGCGTACAAAAAAATAAATTTACCGGATTTGTGGAAAAAGGACCCTTTATCACAGGTTCTAAAATCACTTTATCAGAACTGGACAACGGCCTCAACCCTACAGGAAAAATATATGAAACAATCATAACAAATGATGAGGGATTCTTTAACTTTGGAGAATTAACTCTCTCTTCACCATATGTACAATTGTCGGTCGACGGATATTGCTTCAATGAAGTAACCGGAAGTCTGACTTCTTCGCCCATTACTCTCTGGGCGCTGGCAGATATCACAGATAAATCGTCCGTCAATGTCAATGTTCTTACTCATTTGGAAATGAAACGGGTAAAATATTTGGTAAATAACGAAAATCTTAGTTTTTCAAAAGCAAAAGAACAAGCAGAAAAGGAAATCCTGCATTGTTTTTATATTGATAATGAAACTATTCTTCCGGAAAATACAAGCATCACAGATAATAATACTTCAGCCGATATCCTGATTGCCATATCTGTCATTTTACTCAGAAATAATACAGAAGCAGAATATACAGAATTTATCAATCATTTGGGAGAAGAACTGGTATCCAATGGGAGTATTGGTTCTGAAATGAAAGGAAAAATTGCACAGGCAAGTTTTGAGTTGAACTATCACCAGATTAAAAGAAATATCATTGAACGATATCAAGAATTAGGAAAAGAGATATCTGTCGGAAACTTTCATTATTATATTGATTATGATGGGGATGGTGTTTTAAGTCCATATAATATGCCAGAGGATGTAACTATTCATCATCTGGAGACAGAGGAAGAATTTGAAAATTTCACTGCAAGTACTTTAATTCTCTTTAATGAATACATACAAACTCTTTACCTTTTTCAGGCTTTCTATACTCAGAATGTTGTTGTTGATTCTTATCAGATTGGCTATTATGCTATGAAAGATATATATGAACATAAAATACATTCGGACAACGGCTTCATAGGACTCCTTTATTCTAATGCATACATTACTATTAATTACTCGAATGCAATAATTAAATACACATCATATCTTAAAAAGTTTCAAAAATATAAGTTTTTGTCTATGATGATTCGGGCATATGTATATTTATCGATATCCGAATTATGGGGAGATATACCCCTCGTACTTAAGCCCTATGAAACAGAAATCGATGCTTCTACCATAACCAGAACAAGCAAAGATCAAATTATTAACCAGCTTATTGCAGACTTACAGGAAATACACCAATACATGCCGGAGGAAGAGAGAATGTCTTCTTTTGTATTTCATAAAGATATGGTATCGGCTCTTCTTGCCAAAGCATTTACTATAAAAGAAGACTACACACAGGCTTTGAAATATGCAGAAGAAATTATTAACAAACAAAACTATTCCCTGGAATCTGAATATAATAACATCTTTATTCCAGGAAACCAGGAGGTTATTCTCTTTTCAGAAACTCCTATAAATTCCGGCTATAAATACCATACTTCCTTTGAAGATTATATCCAAACAGAGACAAGAATACCATTACTCCGGTTTTCCGAAATACTTCTGATAGGATCCGAAGCCAGTTATGAACTGGGTAATTATGACAATGCCAAAAAACTATTGAATAGGTTAAGATCAAGAAATCAAAGAAATTTACTAACAAATAACAATGACTGGCTTGAATATTTTTTAGAAGAATGGAAGAATGATCTGGGAAAAGAAGGGTTTTATTTTTCAACTCTCAAAAGAAAAGGCGTTGCAGAAAAAGTTCTAGAAATTGAACCTTACCAGTTACTTTTACCTATTCCTGCAAGAGAGCTTATGTATTGTTCTAATATGACCCAAAATCCGGGGTATTGATTTCATTTGGAATATTGTCCTATATCGCTTATTTTACATTTGTAATTATAACCGACAGTGGTTTATTATCCAAACCCAACATAGGATTGTTGGAATGTCA
This sequence comes from Bacteroidales bacterium, assembly GCA_031552335.1. Lineage (GTDB taxonomy): Bacteria > Bacteroidota > Bacteroidia > Bacteroidales > Azobacteroidaceae > JAISFI01. Next base: position 32,053 of record JAVBMQ010000133.1, read on the forward strand.
TATCTTCTAAAACCAGTCAGAATGCGATAAGAATATTACCATAAAAGACACAAAAATAACAATTCTAAGCATTGATGAAAAAGATTATATTTCTTCAATCAATATTTTCATTTGATTTATTACAGATGTGAAAAAATCACTACCTTTGTAGAAAATAAAATTGAGTCATTATGCTAATTAGATTTACAGTTGAGAATTTTCTCTCTTTCAATGATAGACAAAAATTTTCTATGTTACCAGGGAAAGGAACATTAAAATCAGAGCATAAAACATCTAAAATAAATGGCATTTCTGTCCTTAAAACAGCAGTCTTATTTGGTGCAAATGCTTCTGGAAAATCCAATTTAATCAAAGCAATTGATTTTGGAAGAAAATTAGTCCTAAGAGGAACCAATCCAGAGAAATCAATTGATTATCCAAAATTCAGGCTTAGCAATACTTCTAATTCCAACAATTCCAGAATTGAATATGAAATACAGCACAAAGGAAAAAATTATGCTTACGGTTTTTCTTTTAACAATGAAATTATTGCAGAAGAATGGCTTTACGAAATTGGCTCAAACAAAGAAGTGAAGATTTTCGAACGAGATTTTTCCAAAAAAGACATTTTTGATTTAGAATACATTTCTCAGAATTTAGAAACGGATGAAGAAAAGCAGTTCTTAAAATTTACTGCTAAAGGAACACCAAACAATCAACTTTTTTTGGCGGAAATACGAACAAGAAAAGTAAAAGAAAATGTTTCAAATATTCATGATTTACTTAATGTAATTGACTGGTTTCAAAACTCATTAAAAGTTATTTTTCCTGATGATAAATATAATGAAGGACTGAAATTTGAATTAAAACAAGATGAAAAACTTCTTACATCATTTGAAGAGTTCTTATCATATTTTGACACAGGTATAGATGGCATTTGCTTAGAAAAAATTGATATAGAAAATGTACATATTCCTAAACAGGTTATAGAAAAAATAAGGGAAGATTTATTAAGCAGAAAATCAAAAAATATAAGAGCGGCCATTTTGTCTAATAGTAATACAACATATTTCTTGTCAGTTAAAGACAATGATATCGTATTTGAAAAATTTATGACAAAACATAAAATAAAAGACAGTAATAATATTGAGAAGTTTGACACAAGTGATGAATCAGACGGAACTAATAGGATTATGGACTTTATTCCATTATTGATGGATTTATTGAAAGGAGACAATGTATTTGTTATTGATGAAATGGAAAGAAGCTTACATCCAAATTTAATTTATGATTTACTGGATTTATTTTTGTCAAAAGCAAAAAATGTAAACAGTCAATTAATATTAGCCAGCCATGAATCTTCTCTACTTACTCAAAAATTATTAAGGAAAGATGAAATTTGGTTTGTTGTAAAGGATAATTACGGGGCTTCTGTATTGCATTCTCTTGAAGAATATAATGTAAGATTCGATAAAGAAATTCGTAAAGACTATCTTTTAGGCAGATTTAAAGCAATACCTCATATTGGCAACAGAAATAAACTTACAGTTATTAACCAATAATTCTTTTGTCATGCGAGAAAGAGAAGAGCTTTTTAGAGAAAGTAATACAATAGAAAAAGAAAAAATCATTGTTTTAGCCTTTGAAGGAAATGACACAGAACGTATTTATTTTGAAGAATTAAAAGAATCTGTCAAGTTCAATGATGAGCTTATATATCTACATTTATTAAAAAGGGCGAAAAGTGATACCAATAGTGCACCTAAGCATGTCTTCAACAAATTAAAACGAGAAGCGAAGAATGAATACAATTTTGCGAAAAATGACGAACTTTGGATGATAATCGACACAGATCGTTGGAGAAATATTCCAGAAATAATGCAAGCCTGTAATGATTTGAAAAATATGTTTGTAGCAGTTAGCAACCCTTGTTTTGAATTTTGGTTACTGCTTCATATAAAAAACATTGATGAATGCAGTGAAAAAGAGTTAGATTTAATCTTAAAAAACAAAAAAGTTACAAGTAAAAAGAGATATCTTGAAGTTAAAATTGCTGATATTTTGGGTTCATACAACAAAACTAATCCTAAGCCCGAAAGATTTCTTCCTTTTATTGATAAAGCAATAGTACAAGCAAAAAAACTTGATAATCCACAGGAAACATATCCAAATAAATTAGGTTCTCATATTTATAAACTGATAGAGAAAATTATAAAGAATTAACATAAAGTCCGAACCGTCAACTCACTGTTTACCATGTTGTAATCCAAATAAATTAACAATTATTATTTGCCTTTTTTTGCCCCACAAAAATATTTTTTTGAAACACATAAATTCCTATAATTGCAATTTTTTAAAATAGTGTTAATTTGTGTAATTCGTGGCCTTTTGAGACAACCTCAACGCGATAACTCTGCAATCCTACATTCAATATTGCAATTATCCATATTTTTCCATACATTTGCCCTAACAAAATCTTTTGCAATCTTTACCCTTTAACCCAATGAAAATTACAAGTAAAGACATTGAACTTATTGCACCCAATGCTGATGCAGCTAAAAATGGGCGCGATCTTTTTAATAAGAAAAAATTAGATAAACTGAGCCAGTCGCCCGATGGCACCCTGATCTTCGGAGAATGTGCCGGAAGTGGAAAAAATCCCTATTATTGTTCTGCCGATTATATCGACGAGAGTAGTCCTGTTTTCAGGTGCTCCTGTCCTAGCCGGCAAATTCCCTGTAAACATGTGTTGGGTTTGTTGTATGCATACGCCGGAGATGCCGATTTCAAACAAGCCGATATCCCGGAAGATATTCTTTCAAAACGTTCTAAAATAGAACAGCGGCAGACAAAAAAAGAACAGGAGAAGGCAGATATCAAAACGAAAGCAGAACAAGCTCCGCAAAATACCAAGGCAAAACTCAGTGCTTTGGTAAAAAAAACCGAAGCTCAATTAGAAGGGATCACATTGGCAGGGAAACTAATCAGGAATATCGTACAAACCGGACTTTCCTCATTAGATGCTTCCAACCGGAAAATGATCAACGAACAAATCAAACAATTGGGCAATTATTACATTCCCGGTATACAAACAGCATTTAATGATTTGATTCTCGAACTGGAAAATGTGAAAAACAGTGATTATACGCAGACTATCGACCAGCTCAATTATATTTCTGCATTGATCAAAAAAAGCCAGGAATACCTGACCATACGAAAAGAAAATCCGGAAACTCCTATAGAAATTCAATCGGCTATCGAAGAACAAATCGGCCACGCCTGGAAGTTGACCGAACTGATGCAACAAGGATCATGGGAAGAAGATGCAGAATTGGCACAACTTGCTTTTTATAACTATGACGATGCTGCCCGCCGGGAATATGTTGATGAAGGATATTGGATCAACCTGAAAACAGGTAAAATTTTCAAAACAAAAAATTATCGTCCGTATAAAGCAAAAAACTATATCAAAGAAGAAAATAGTTTCTTTGATGTGATCCGTACCAAAGAATTATTGATCTATCCGGGAGATATCAATCCGCGTATCCGATGGGATGACGCTTCTGTCAGGGATATACAAAGAGATGATATAGAAAAAATCAATGCTTTTGCTGCCGGTAACTATGCTGATCTGGTCAAATCAGTCAAATCAACGATCAAAAATCCTTTGGCCGATAAACATCCGGTTTCCCTGATTCGCCTGCACAAAGCTTATCAAACCGAAAATGCCATCGTTGCAGAAGATGAATCCGGCAACCGGTTGACATTGAATAACATTTCTTATTTTACCGTTCCTACGGAAAATATACTGGAAGCCCTTCTACCCAAAGATGCTAAAGGAATTTGTCTGACCGTGATGTTTGAAAACAATATACAAAGCGGTTTGCTGACTGCACAAGCCTTATCACTCATCCATAAAGATAAAATTCTGAGATTGGTGTATTGATAGAAATCATATTTTTCACTTTTAATTTTTCTATTGTCTATGAAAATACAAGCCCTATATGACCTCCAACAGGAAATCAATCGTCTTTATATCGCCGGAAGTAAGTTTGCCAAAAATGATCCGCGCATCACGAAACATATTCCTGTATTAAGCAAACTGGGAGAAAAAGCCCCGGTATTCAAGAAACTGGCTCAGGATGTTGAAGTGCTAACTCAATGCGAAGCCACAGAATCTTCCGAAAAATTACTGGAAATAGGAACTTTACTCTATTCTATCCTTTATACGCAGGGAGAAACCACAGACGAACAGCCTTTATCGGAATTAAATCCGGTTTTCGATCTGGAGAATGCCCACACAACAGCTTCTTATCTAGAACTTAAACCGGCTATAGATGCACTTAGCATCTCCAGTCAGGGTAGGTATGGTGTAGTGGAGGAAGCATTTAAGCAAGGAGTTTTCGATGACTTCAGAACTTTCGAGTACCTGAACAAAGCATTGGGTGATAAATATTCGGAATTGGCCGATTTGGTGGAAGAAAAAATAGTTCCTTCTATCGGAGAAAAGATTATTCCCTTCATCCAAAAGGATTTCAATTATGAAGGAAAATCAGACGACATACGCAGATTCAGGATCCTAAGCAAATTTGAACCGGATGATGCTGTCGAAGAAATGTCCCTCAGGATATTAGAAACCTCTTCTCCCCCAATGCAGGCAGAAGCAACCTTGATTCTGGGACATAACCCCAAACATGAAAAATTAATCATCAGTCTGGCCGATGATAAACAAAAAGCGGTAAGGGAAGCTGCTTATATTTCCTTAGCCCGATATGCAACAAAAGAAAGTCTGGATAAATTAAAGGATGTTTTTGTGAAGAACAAAAACAAATCGAACCTCCCGGGAATTGCCACAGCTTTGATAACCAGCAAGCTGCCCTTTTTTTTTCAAGAGGTTTTCGATCAGGTATATCAATCGTTTCAAAATCTGATTTCTTTGGAGAAGTCAACCGAGGACAAAGTTTTGCTTGCTGCTTTTGAGGAGTTTGTAACCAAACTTGGTATCCTGAAAAATAAAGACCGGGAAGAAGTATATACTTTCTTCAAAGAAGTCTTCTCCAATAAAGAATACAATGAGCTGATCAATAGCAAAAAAAGTTTGCTTGTTTATCAGGCTACGGAATTGACCAACAGTATTGCATTCAATCTTTATCAGCTCGATCAACCTGTAGCGACTGAGGTTTTGAAGTATTTATCGGAAACTCCTTATCATGCAAAAGAATGGAATAAAGATTTTATCAGTTTTTATTTCATTGCCATATCAAAAACGTTCTCTAAAGAACAAATGTTCGATACATTTTCCGAACATTATCAAAAGGGAAATATCAGTTCTCATTTATTTTTTGAAACTTATACAGAAAGATTTCCTGATAAACGCTACCGAAGACCCTCCGGCGGTTATTACTCTACATTTCAATTTGGATACATCGAACATGTCGACAACCTGGATAAAAGGTGGTCTCCATTATTTATAGAAAATGTACGCAAAGGGTGGAAGAATGAACATGCTTTGGAAAGTTTTCATCTGGTTTCTCTTTTTGAAGGTATCCAAAGTAAATGTTCTCGCGATCTGCTGACCGAACTGGCAAAAGGATTGCTCGATTCCAAAAACCAGGGTTATCTGCGAACACAACTTTCTTATATCGCTGAAAAGTTGTTAGCATCCGGAACTCCCAATACTTTTGATTTAATTTTTTCTGTTATGGAAAGCTATCCGAAAAACAATCAATATCCTAATTATTATATCAGCCAATTGGCCGATGAGGATTTTATCAAAAAATTCCCGGTAGAATATGCGGAGAAGTTCAGTAAGCTGGGAGAGAAAACAAAATTGGATGGTTTTTTGGAGATCGCAGAGAAAATCAAGATCGCAAAACAGGATTAATTGAGCATTAAAAACAAATAAAATTATATATATGCAAACAAATAATGTATTACGGTTGCCGGCAGAGAAACTATATGCCAATGAGTTAGAAGCTTTGAAAGAAGAAGATAAAAACGAAGAAAAGCCTATAGGCTGGCAGTTATCACCTAAAGCAGTACTTAAATTTATAGTCGGTGGTAAGGCCGGAAAAACGGAGATAACACCCAAATATATCGGGCACAATCGTTTGGTAGAAATTGCTATTGCTACTTTACTGACTGATAGGGCTTTGTTATTGATCGGAGAACCGGGAACTGCTAAATCATGGCTCTCAGAGAACCTGACAGCAGCTATTTGCGGAGACTCCAATAAAGTTATCCAAGGGACTGCAGGAACAGGAGAAGAACATATCCGTTATTCCTGGAATTATGCCATGCTGCTGGCTAACGGACCATCAGAAGCAGCCTTGATTAAAAGTCCTGTTTACCGTTCGATGGAAACAGGTACGATTGCCCGTTTCGAAGAAATTTCCCGTTGTGCTTCCGAAGTACAGGATGCATTGATTTCCATCATGTCGGAAAAAACAATTTCTATTCCGGAATTATCACAGGAATTACCTGCTCAGCGTGGATTTTCGATTATTGCAACAGCGAATACACGGGATAGAGGAGTAAATGACATGTCTTCTGCTCTTAAAAGACGGTTCAATATCATTGTCCTACCTTCTCCGGGCAATCTGGATACGGAAGTGGCCATCGTAACCAAACGAGTGGCTGAGATTTCTGCCAATTACAAACTGAAAGCAGCTCTTCCTAAAAATGAAGCAGTAGAAAAGATCGTTACCATTTTCAGGGAACTTCGCCAGGGACTGACATTGGATGAAAAACAAAAATTAAAATCTCCGAGTGGAGTGATTTCAACAGCAGAAGCTATTTCACTTATCACCAACAGCATGGCTCTGGCAGCCAGTTTCGGAGACGGAAACATTACAGATGCAGATATGGCAGCCGGACTTCAGGGCGCTGTTGTCAAAGACGAAGATAAAGACAAATTGGTCTGGAAAGAATACCTGGAAAATGTAATGAAAAAACGGGGTGCCGATTGGCGGGGATTATATAACTCCTGTTCTGAAATCAACGGATGAATCAGGATATGAACCCAAACATCCATATTTTTGGCGTCCGCCACCTTTCTCCTGCCGCGTCTTTTCATCTCAATCGTTATTTAGATGAAAGAAAACCCCGGTGTGTGCTGATAGAAGGTCCTTCGGATGCTACGGATATCATGCTCAACCTGGCAGATAAAAGAGTCAAACCACCTTTGGCATTGATGGCTTATACCAATACCATGCCGATTGAAACCGTTTTGTATCCTTTTGCCGAATATTCTCCCGAATACCAGGCAATTGTATGGGCCAACAAAAATAAGGCTGAGGTACGGTTTATAGACCTGCCATCTTCCATTATATTGAAAATCAAACAGGAAAGAAACCAAGAAGAACCATCGGAAGAGAAAAAGGCATATTACCGGTTTCATAATGAACTATATGATCAGGTTGCTCTTCGTTCCGGAGAAGAAGATTATGAGAGTTTCTGGGAACGTAATTTTGAACATAACCTTCAACCGGGAACATACCGGGAGGCTTTGCATGTAGAATCCGGACAAATGCGATCTATGGTAACGGAAGAAGAATTTCGTGCTTCTCCATCTGAATTTGCCTATAATATGATCCGGGAATCTCATATGAAAAGAGAAATTTACCGGGCCATCTGTGATGGTTTTGAGGCCGACAAAATCGTAACTATCACGGGAGCATATCATGTTTCCGGAATCTGTAGCGAACTTCCTCCGATGAGTGACGAAGAGCTCAGTAAACTTCCACAGGTAGAATCCAAAATAACATTGATGCCTTATTCATACCTGCGGCTGAGTAGTCGCACAGGATATGGAGCCGGAAATTTAGCGCCTGCTTATTTCGGAATCATGTGGGAGTGTATGAAGAAGGATACACTAAACCGTTTGCCTGCAATTTATCTGTCTAAAGTTGCAACTGAGTTGAGACAGTCAGGTTTTAACGCCTCGTCGGCATCAGTCATAGAGGCTGTACGTTTAGCGAATTCCCTTTCCGTTTTACATCATGGAAGCATGCCGGTGCTAAAAGACTTGCATGATGCTGTTATTACCTGTCTGGGAGAAGGAGACCTGGCTTCTGTTGCAGAAGCCATCAACCGGGTAGATATTGGTACTGCAATCGGTAATTTACCGGAAGGATTGAGCCAAACGCCTGTGCAGGATGATATGAACAGGGAATTGAAGAGGCTCAAACTCACGGATTACAAATCGCCTGTTGCCCAGGAAATTACCCTTGATCTCCGCGAAAACCGGAAAGTCAAAAGTGAAGAGGCTGCTTTCATCGACCTGAACCGTTCTACTTTTTTCCACAGGCTTCAACTTTTACAGATACATTTTGCCAAACCAGTAGCAGTATCGCAGGATAGTGCAACCTGGGCGGAAAAATGGATCCTGCAATGGAATCCGGAAGTTGAAATAGAAATTGTAGAGTCCAATCTGAAAGGGGAAACATTGGAAATTGCAGCAGCCTTTGTATTAAAAGAGTCTTTGGACTACTGTACTGACATCTGGCAGGCAGCCAAATTGATTCGCACGGCATGCGAATGTAAGTTGACGGAAAATTTTTCTAATGCACTGCATATATTACAAACATTAGCAGTAGATTCCGGCAGTTTCAGGGATGTGTCCGGAGCTGCACGCGAATTGGCTGTATTGATTCAATATGGAGATATCCGCCATTTTGATCTCTCTCCGTTGATTCCTCTTCTGCAACAATTATTCCTGCGGGGAGCTTTACTTTTAGTTGACGCTTGTTCGTGTGACGACCAGGCTGCAAAAGAAATGGCAACCGGCATTCAACAAATGGAATTGATTTCCCAGGAATTATATGATCATGTCAATACAGCTGTCTGGCAAACAGAACTCCGGCAATTAGCCTGGCGTGACGACCGGAATGCAAAGTTATCCGGAATTGCATTTTCTATTCTCCTTGAACATAATCTAGTCACAGATGATGATTGTTCGAAAGAGGTATCCCGCAGACTATCTCCCGGTGTTCCTGCTGATATAGGCGCCGGATGGTTTGAAGGTCTTTCCGGAAGAAATCGATATGCCCTACTCTCCCGCATTGCCCTTTGGAAAGAATTAGACAATTATGTACAAAGTTTATCGGAAGATGAGTTTTACAGATCTGTTGTCTTTCTCCGCAGGGCTTTCGGCTCATTTGAACCCAATCAGAAAAACAGTATTGCAGAGTTATTAGGTGATCTATGGGGGACAGGAGCTGAAGCGACAGCAGAACTCTTACAGGATGAACTTTCCGATACCGAGCTTGAGAAATTAGATGAATTAAACGACTTTTTTTGATAAATAATGAATGAAGAGTTAATCCGCTGGCGACTTATTTTAGGAGGAGATTCCGGCAAACATTTATCAGACATCCCTTTAGAAGGCAAAAATTCTATAATGGATGCTGCCTTAGCAGCTATTTATGATGAAACAGAGGGTAATAACAACAACGGACAAAAAAGACAATCCGGACTTGGACCTTCTGCACCCAATTTGGCCAAATGGCTAACCGATATCCGGACTTTCTTCCCCCAAGACGTAGTCAGCGTCATCCAATCAGACGCCATTGAACGTAAAGGACTAACCAAACTCTTATTGGAACCGGAAACCCTGAAGCATGTGAAGCCCGATATTACCATGGTGGGAACTTTATTGGCATTGAAAGGCCAGATCCCGGAAAAATCCAAAGAAACTGCCCGGATGCTGATCCGCGAAGTAGTTGAAGAAATTATGAAACGGATGGAGCAAGACCTGAGAAGAGCTGTTACCGGCGCCCTCAACAAAAAGGCTCATTCTCCGCTAAGTAATTTCTCTGCTACAGACTGGAAACGAACCATCGGAAAGAACCTGAAAAACTATGATTCCGAAACTAAACGGCTGATTCCTGAAAAGTTCTATTTCTTCGAAAGGAATAAACGCCAAAAAGCCTGGACCGTCATTCTTGACATAGACCAAAGTGGTTCGATGTGCGATTCGATCATCTATTCATCAGTAATGGGTTCCATTTTTGCCAGTATGCCAGCCTTAGACACACATGTAGTGGCTTTTGATACTGAGATAGCCGACCTCACAGAACTCTGTCAGAACGATCCGGTAGATATGCTATTCGGTGTACAATTAGGAGGTGGCACAGACATCAACAAATCCGTTTCTTATTGCAGAGAACTTGTTTCGGATCCCCGAAAAACCATGTTCATACTCATTTCTGACCTGTATGAAGGAGGTGTAGAATCCGGATTATTACGCCGGCTGACTGAAATGCATGAGGAAGGAGTTAAAGTCATCACGTTACTGGCCTTGTCAGACAAAGGCAAACCTTGCTATAATGAACCTTTAGCCCGCAAAATCAGCAAAATAGGAATTCCCTGTTTCGCATGTACGCCGGATAAACTTCCGGAGTTAGTAGAAGCTGCTCTTAAAGGTTTTAATTTGAAAAGGTTTGAGAAGGAAGAAAAAGCAAGTAAAACGTAGAGATTTAAAATTTCTTTTGGAATATCATCCGGTATTGCTTATTTTTGTATTGAATTCTATCAGGAATTTATTTTACCAACCAAAATAACTTAGCTATGAAAATTGTACCGTCAAAGTATCTGAATTTATTAACAGATTTTGCATTTAAGCGAATTTTTGGGTCTGAAGCGTGTAAAGACCTACTGATTGATTTTTTGAATGAACTGATTGATGACCAAGGTAGGATCATTAACCTGAAGTATTTGCCGACCGAACAATTGGGGAAAACAGGAGAAGACCGGAAAGCCATTTTTGACATATATTGTCAGAGTGATTGTGATAAATATTTTATCGCTGAACTACAACGGGTCAAACAAAAATATTTTAAAGAGAGAAGTATCTTTTATTCTTCCTTTCCTATACAATCACAAGCGCCCAAAGGAGAATGGGACTTTAATCTTTATCCGGTGTATACTATAGCAATCGTTGATTTCG
>JAVBMQ010000029.1:0-8116 GCA_031552335.1 Bacteroidales bacterium
GTGGTTTCCAAAACTCCAAATGTCAGTCCCCCGCTCAATGCATAAATGAGTGCCATGTCTAACAGAGTATTTTTGCTTTCGACTTTGCTAAACTTCAAAGCAAAAGCTGTTGCTGACGGTACAAATTGTATATAGTTATCAGCTTTACTATGCCAGATATAACCGTGTGTATGAAGCCTTTGATCTATGTTATAATCTACCTGGCGTATTCCATCAAAGAAAAACGAGGATGCTCCATAAGCTACCATCAATGAGGGCACAGCTATCTCCAATATTTTTGCTGTTTGATGGAGACTGCTGTTTTTATTTGTGGGATGAACGGGCGGTGCTTGTTTTGTTGATTTTAAATCCGCACTCTCAAAGAGTGTATCTATAACAACAAAATTATACGATTCTGGTATTTCGGACGATTTTTTTGCCCAAGCAGAGATTACTATTAGCATCGAAAGAAGAAGTTTTGGTAATATTTTCATTAAAACATTTTTTTTTGCAGATAAGTATCTATTGTGTTTTCATCCCTGAAGTTTTGTACTAACAAAAACATTCAGATTGATTGTGAAGATCAATTTCATTCATTTTATTTTATTTATTATAAAACTCAAAATGCTTCCCCAATCCTGAAATAGAGTCCCCAATCATTTTTACCCAATGCTCCATCTACTCCAATATTTATTTTATATCGTGGCAGCACCCTGTATCTCAGGCCAACACCGCCGCCGGGTAATAATGGACTTGTATAACCTGGAGTATGAGCTATTGCCAAGCCGAAAAAACCTACAACTCCCCATTTCGCATAAAAGTTCCAGCGAAATTCCGATTGTACGGCATAAGTTTGGTTTCCTCGATAGTCTCCTTGAGAGTAGCCACGGATATCTTTGTTTCCCACATAACTTTGCGCTACAAAAGGTACATCATTTCCAACTGCGGCATTCAATGCCAACCGGGAAGCCAATACCATATCGTATCTTAGTGAATAATAATAATTGGCAAACAAGTCGAGTTTATTGAATGTACTATCATTGGAAAGCCATGTCGGAAAACCTTTGTAGATAAATGCAGCCAGCAGCCCTTTCGTTGGAAAATTCTGATTATCTTTCGAATCATACATAATACTGGCGCCGATTGCATTTTGATAACTATCTGTGTTTTCTGCACTGAAATCAGGGTTTTCAAAAGTCAAATGGGACTTGTAGTATTGTCCGCTGACTCCTATATAAAACCGCTTGTAAACACGCATGGACTGATCAATAAAAAAGATGCCTCCATGGGTGTTGTAAGGAATTTCAATCTGATCGGTACCCAATGTTTTGTATGTTTGAAAGTTCGAATTAAAGTAACCGCCAACCAATGTCAGCCGGAATCGGTCGTCTTTGAAAAACATACGGGCATTAGCGAATGCCATCCAATCTTTTTTACTTGTATAATCCCCCGTAATAGAAAATTCAGAAGCGGGAGTTTGCCTATTTCCCTGATCCAGATAAAGCATCAACATCACAGTACCTCCTCCACCAAATCCTCTTGAGCGGTCAAAGCATAAATCAGGAACTGCAGCAAATCCCGGTTTTCTATCCATCTTCAGGGTATCAGAACCTTTTGCAGAAATAATAGGAACAGAAAAGATATACAGGCATAGCAAAAAAAAACAGTTTTGTAATTGTTTCATATACCAATCTTTTATATATAATCCTCAAAATCTGCGGATTCATCATGACCGGTTATGGTAACCAATTGTTCTGTTACATAGTCATCATAACCCAGATAAGTTTTGCATGAAGCGAAATATAAAACTAAAAACAGGGTATATAATCCAGGTTTGGTTTTAATGTTCATAAAATTTCATTTTAAATTTAATACTAAACGATTATCTCTCTATTGTTTAAAACCTTTCAAATTTCCAATGAAAGGGACTTCTCCAGTTTCTCTCTGCACTTTTGATTTCTTAAATGAATATTGTGTCCATATGATAAGAATTTAATTATTAATAAATAGATTGTAAAATGAACTTTCTTTAATTCCCTCTGCATTGCATATATCACGAATGAAAGTTGCTGATTATCAACGTTTTGTAAACAGCATTGCAGTTTAATCGAATATGGATTATTTAGTACTCATTTTAATTTTTTTTATGATATTTAAAATTAAATTTTGATAATCCTATAGTGGTAACTGTCTTACGATTTACGTACTTCATTTTTTTTTTTGCGAAAAGGAAAAATGACAGACAAAATATAGTGGTTGTTAAAATAAATGTTTTAGTCATGGGTATTTACGTTTTTTAGAGTGAATTTCCTTTTAAACTGCAGTCTAACTAACATTAGCAATAATAAAACACATTTTTTTTATGCTTGGTTTTTAGTTTTGTTGAGAAAGAGATTGATTATTGTCGACTTATTTTTATAATTCAGATGTTTAATCGCAAATAGCCTACAATTAGCGACATGAATGTGTCATATTTTTATAATCGCAAATATAATTGCGACAAATTTTTACACTCTTAAATGATAATATTTCATGTTTCATTCAGCAAACAAAAAATAATACAGGATGTGTGATCGCATTTAACATTGCGTAAATTATGTTCCGTTATGTGTAACATGTCGAACCTCAATATTCTTACAAGTGATCATTTGAAAATTATCATACAATTGTTTTCAATGTTGAAATAAATTGTTCTATATCTGCGACTGTGGTATCCCAGGAACATAACAAACGGATTTCATTATTTTCTTCATTCCATATATAAAAGAAATAATGCTTTAATAATCGGTCAATGATATTTTGAGGCATTGTAAGAAACAATGCATTTGATTCTACTTTTTGAGTCAATTGAAGATCAGGTATATTTTTCAACTGATCTGCCAGCAACAATGCCATCTCATTGGCGTGCTGTGCATTTTTCAACCACAAATCATTTTCAAAATATGCACTATATTGAGCCGAAATATATCGCATTTTAGAAAACAGTTGAGCCGATTGTTTGCGGTAATACTTTATATTCTCAAGCAATTCAGGACGAAAAGCTATGACAGCCTCTCCCATCATCATGCCATTTTTAGTTCCACCCAGACTTAAGATATCCACACCACAATCACGGGATAACTCTCTCAATCCGAGATTCAACGTTGCACAGGCATTTGCTAAACGGGCGCCATCCATATGTACATACATTCCGAAACTATGGGCATAATCACAAATAGCCTTTAATTCTTCGGGTGTATAAACCGTTCCTAATTCGGTACACTGAGACAAATAAACTACTTTAGGCTGTGAATGATGTTGGTCATCGAAACCATGCAATTGCTTGGCAATCCGTTCCGGCGTAAGTTTTCCATCCGGGCAGGGAACTTCTTTAACCATACAGGATGTAAACTTGGCAGGAGCTCCACACTCATCGACACAAATATGACCTGTGGAAGCTGACACAATGCTATGAAAAGGCAAAGTCATCGTTTGAAGAGCCACCATATTGGAACCGGTTCCATTAAAAACATAATATGGTTGTACATCATCCCCGAAGACAGTAGCAATACATTGATCCGCTTTTTCCGTCCAGATATCTGTTCCATAAGCAATCGCATGTCCCTTATTGGCCTCTGCTATGGCCTTCATAATTGCAGGATGAACACCCGAATTATTATCACTGGCAAAACTCCTCATAAAAGAAAACTTAAATAATGAAACTATATTCTTTCCACCTGTTTTACACCCTTTACTGCCTTAATCTTTTTGATTAAGGCATCTAAAACAGACGTATTACTTAACATCACAGTAATTGTTCCCTGGAATAATCCATCATTGGAATCTATGGAAATAGATCGGACACTCATTCCATTTTCTTTGGAAATAATAGATGTTATATTGGTTACAATCCCTATATCATCATTTCCAATGACGCGCAAAGAGATCGGATATATGAGATTTGATTTCCCTGACCAACGCGCTTTAACGATTCTGTATCCGAAACGTTTGAGCATATCCGGAGCATTCGGACAATTAGTCCGGTGTATTTTGATTCCCTGAATGGAAACAAATCCGAATATTTCATCTCCGTAAATAGGATTACAACATTTAGCCAATTTATAATCTATTCCCCTCAGATTCTGATCAATAATCAACTCATCTTTGGAAGATATTTCTTCATCGACAGATTTCAGATTTTGAAAATTTTCGGCGCTTCTGGCCTCCAAATGCTCATGAAGCTCTTTTTCTTTATGTTCAAATTCAAGATACTGATCAATAACCGTGTTAACATCCAAATGTTCGTTGGCAATCTCAGCATAAAAATCGGTCACCGTTTTATAGCCCAACTTCTTGATCAAACGCATCAATTGAGCCTCATCTTCTTCAATCTTCCTGTTTTTGAACCGTCTTTTAAGCAATTCTTTGGCAAATTCCACCTGTTTAGCAGCCTCTTCCTTCAAAGATTGCTTGATTTTCGTACGAGCCTTTGATGTAACAACAAAACTCAGCCAATCTTGTTTAGGAGATTGATTAGGAGATGTTGTCAACTCGACCTGATCACCGCTATTCAAGGGATGTTTAATCGAAACATTCTTTCCATTGATCCTTCCTGAAACACACTTACTTCCCAGTTTGGTATGAATCGCAAATGCAAAATCAAGCACTGTAGCGTCTTTAGGAAGTTTAAACAAATCACCTTTAGGAGTAAAAACAAAAATTTCGTCATCATACAGGTCCAACTTGAAATCCTGCATCACATCAACCGGCGAAGAATCTTTATTTTCGAGGGCTTCACGTACATTATTCAACCATTCATCCAAACCACTCTCCCCTTTGATTCCTTTGTATTTCCAATGAGCAGCCAAACCTCTTTCTGCCACTTCATCCATTCGTTTACTGCGGATTTGTACTTCCACCCATTTCCCTTCCGGTCCCATTACCGTAGTATGCAAAGACTCATAACCATTGCTTTTGGGAATAGAAAGCCAATCTTTCATCCGTTTGGGATTCGGCTGATACATATCGGTAATGATTGAGTAGACCTGCCAGCAATCTGCCTTTTCTTTTTCCGGAGAAGAATCCAGAATCACCCGGATGGCAAAAAGATCGTAAATTGACTCAAAATCCATTTTTTGCTTGATCAGCTTATTGCGAATGGAATGTATGGATTTTGTCCGTCCTTTCAGGTCAAACTTCAGATCTGTCTCCTTTAATTTCTTTTCTATGGGAGCAATGAATTCTGCAATATACTTATCACGGGAACGTTTTGTTTCATTGATTTTCCGGGCAATAAAATCATAACTTTCCCTGTCGGAATATTTAAGAGACAAGTCTTCCAGCTCCGATTTAATTTTATACAAACCCAGACGATGCGCCAAAGGTGCATATAAATAAGACGCTTCAGCAGATACTTTCAAACGCAAGGCATCTGATTCGAATGTTTTTGCCTGACGCATCAACAATACACGATCGGCAATCATGATCAGGATCACCCGTACATCTTCGGCAAAAGAAAGCAGAAGTTTCCGGAAATTATCGGTTTCAATAGCTGCGCTTTTTGCATATAACTCACTGGTTTTTATCAAACCGCGCAAGATATCATGGACATCCGAACCAAATTCTTTGGAAACAGTATTGATGGTAAGTTGCCCGTTTTGTATTACCGGAAGCAACATAACAGACAATACGGATGCACGTTTCAATCCTATTTCATCAGAAACTACCAAAGCCGTATGCATACTTCGCAGCAAAACATTCATACCAAAGTTATCATGAAGAACAAAATCTGTTTCAACTACTTTTCGTATGTATTGTTTGATTTTTTGGATATCTCCGGAGTCAACAGAATCTCCTACACTTCTCAACAACAAGCGATAAGTGCTGATAAATGTGTAACGTTCCTTTTCCGTAAAAAGCGTAAGACCTTTCATCGCTGACAAATTTGTTGTAAAAATACAAAGATTCACTTTCTTATTCCAAGATTTTGGAATAATTTTGCAGAAAAAGATTTTAAAACGAAGAAGTTATGCTGACACCCGAAGATTTAGAATTATTGCAGAGTAAAGATATTTCCCTGAAACAGATAGAAGAACAACTGGCTTGTTTTTCAACAGGATTTCCGTTTCTGGACATTACAGCTTCTGCTTCAGTAACCAAAGGAATTAAAAAAATTGAAGAAGACGAACAAGAGCATTATTTGCATATTTGGCACAGTTATTTATCCGAAAATAAAGAAATTGTAAAATTTGTACCTGCATCCGGCGCCGCCAGTCGCATGTTCAAAAATCTGTTTGAATTCTTAGATGCAAATTATGATGTTCCGCAAACATCTTTTGAAACCAAATTTTTTGAAGAGATAGAAAAATTTGCTTTTTATGAAGATCTGGATCATATGTGTCTGGAAAATAACGGAAAAAACATCAAAGAATTAATATCTTCCAGAGCATTCAAAGCTATTGTCCGCAACCTTTTACAATTTAGCGGACTGAATTACGGACAATTACCAAAGGGTCTGCTGAAGTTCCATTCATATCCTGCAGGAGGACGTACTGCTATGGAGGAACATTTAATAGAAGGAGCTTTATATGCACGTAATGCCATGGGTGATGTAAAAGTACATTTTACCGTCTCCCCGGAGCATCGTCCGCTTTTTGAATCCCTAACAGAGAAAAAAACACCATTTTACGAACAGGAATATGGGGTATATTATCAAATCAATTTCAGCGAACAAAAATCATCTACAGACACCATTGCTGCTGATGAGCACAACCAACCATTCCGGGACAACGGTAAATTATTGTTCCGTCCGGGAGGACACGGCGCTTTGATAGAGAATCTGAATGATATACAAGCTGATGTGATTTTTATCAAAAATATTGACAATGTAGTAAAAGATACTTTCAAAGAAAAGACTATATTATATAAGAAACTGATTGCCGGGGTATTGATCGATACACAAAAGAAAATTTTTGAATATTTAGAACTGATTGATTCGGGGAAATATACCCAGGAACAATTAAGGGAGATGTTGTATTTCTTACAGAATGAACTCTGTATTAAAAATCCGGATACAAAAGTTTTGGAAGATGTAGAGCTGACTCTTTACATCAAATCAAAATTAAATCGTCCGATCCGTGTTTGCGGAATGGTGAGAAATGAAGGAGAACCCGGCGGAGGGCCATTTCTTGCTGTTAATCCCGACCATACCGTTTCTTTACAGATATTGGAAAGTTCCCAGATAGATCTATCATATGTAGCTAAAAAGGCTATGTTTGAAGAAGGTACCCATTTCAATCCTGTAGATTTAGTTTGTGCCGTAAAAGATTATAGAGGCAAAAAATTCAATCTTCCGGAATATGTAGATAAAAATACCGGATTCATATCCTTGAAGTCAAAAAACGGAAAAGAATTGAAGGCATTGGAGTTGCCCGGACTATGGAATGGCGCAATGTCTGATTGGAATACCATTTTTGTTGAGGTACCCATTGAAACTTTTAATCCTGTAAAAACAGTGAATGATTTGTTAAAGAAAGAACATCAGTAAACATATTAACCCTTAAACTAATTAAACGTGACTATTGAAAAAAAACGTACTGAAAAAGTAAGAAATTACAAAGGAGATCCGCAAACAAAAATCCTGGATAATAAGGAATACCGGATTCCTGAGGGGGAGACCTGGGTATTGCATGATCCGGCCATTGCCTTTGGTCCTATTCATTTAGATATGAATAAGCATTATACTTATGCTGATTATCTGACCTGGATGGATGAAATAAGGAGAGAACTGATTGAAGGGTTTGTCTATGTTATGTCGGCCCCTAATGAATTTCATGCAAGAATTACTGCCAGGTGGACCTTCTTGACTACTTTTTTTGTCAAAAAGAAAAAAGGTAATTGCAGAATTTACCATGCCCCTTTTGACGTTCGCCTTCCCATTCACGGAGAGAAAAAAAACGATGAAATTGAGAATGTTGTTCAACCCGACATTTGTGTTATCTGCGATTTATCAAAAATAGGTAGCGTAAATTAAACTGTGTCAGCTAAAATTTTATTCAAATACTCGGCTCGTTTTTCTCAATGGGTAATGTTGAGCCTGAGTTTTGTTGGTCAAAAACGGTTAGGGGTCGATCCCCTAATCGTTTTTTAATCAATGGTT
>JAVBMQ010000226.1:0-22854 GCA_031552335.1 Bacteroidales bacterium
GAGGCTTTGTATTATCTGGGAGATACATATATCATGCTCAACAAAGAAGATTCGGCTGCTTATTATTTCAAAAAAAGTTTGGAAAAAGATCCGGATTATACGCTTGCACTAGTAGGTGAAGGTAAACTGTCTCTGAAAAAAAAGAATATCGCCGAAGCTTCAGAAATATTCAATCAGGCGACCAAAAAAGACAAGAAAAATCCGGCGGTTTATACTGCCATCGCTGCTGCTTATGTAGATTTTGATCAGTTTGACAAAGCAACACCCATGTATGAAAAAGCTAAAGATGTAAAGAAAAATTATCCGGATGCTTTCATTGTGGAAGGTGATATGCTATTAAAAAAAGACAAAGCAGGAGACGCTTGCAGGATCTATGCCAATGCCGCTTATTTTGATCCTAAAAACAAAATTGCATATCTGAGAGAAGCTCAGGTGTATAAGAATATCAATACTGACAGGTCTCTGGAAATTCTGGATAACCTGACTACAACTGTAGATCCGGATTATATCCCTGCTTATGTGGAATATGCTGATATTTATTATTCTAAAGGATATTTCAAAAAAGCAATTCCTGTGTACGAAAAAATTATCAATGAACCGGGCATCAATACTAAAGATATTGAGAAATACGCAACTGTACTATACTTTTCTCAAGAATACCTGAAATCATTGGAACAAATCAACAGTGTTTTGAAAAAAGATCCGAACAATTTCATCATGAGAAGATTGGAGTTTTATAATAATATTGATTTGGGTAATGATCAGGAAGCATTGGCTTTAGGCGAAAAGTTTTTTACATCTAAAGGTGAAAAAGATGAATATATCGAACAGGATTATTCTTCATATGCCAAATTGCTGACAAAAAACAAACAGGATGCAGCTGCTATTCCATTCTACGAAAAAGCATTGAAGATAGACTCTACCAAAGTGGAATTCTATAAAGAGATTTCTTCTGCATACGAAAAAACAGAAAAATATGACGAAGCCATCGCTTCATACCAAAAATATATGGATTTATTGGAAAAACCCAATCCTTCCGATTATTATAATTTTGGAAGAAGTTATTACAATGCCGGCACACAAAAAGGAATACAGGGAGATACAGTTGCTCAGAAAGCATATTTGAATAAGGCTGATAGTTTGTTCACCGAAGTAACAGTATTAAATCCTGACAGTTATCTGGGATTTATATACAAAGCCAGAACATTGTCGTCTCTGGATCCTGAATTTACACTAGGATTAGCAAAACCTGCATACGAACAAACTTTGGAAAAGGTACTTGCTGTGAATGAAGATGGTAAAAGAGGTAGAGAGCTTACAGAATGTTATATGTACTTAGCCAATTATTACTATCTGAATAAAGATAAAACAAAAGCTTTGGAATATTTCAACAAAGCTTTGGAACTTAATCCGAATAACGAACAACTGAAAAAGGCTATCAAAGAGCTGTAATTAAAACTAAATACAAGGTGAAGAACTAAGAATGAATGTTTTCCATAAATTCTTAGTTCTTCATTTTTTATATATCCATATGAAGGTTTGTATCGCAGAAAAGCCAAGTGTGGCCAGAGAAATAGCTTCTATACTCGGAGCCAATCAGAAAAAAAACGGATATCTGGAGGGAAATGGATACCAGGTTACGTGGACTTTCGGACATTTGTGTACTCTCAAAGAGCCCCACGAATATTATCCGCAATGGAAACGCTGGTCACTACCAGATTTACCTATGATCCCTCCCCGGTTTGGCATAAAGCTGATCGAGAATGATGGCATTACCAAACAATTTAAAATAATTGAAGAATTGATGTTACATGCAGAGATGCTTATCAATTGCGGGGATGCCGGACAGGAAGGAGAACTCATCCAGCGTTGGGTGATGCAAAAAGCAGGTTGTAAAGTTCCGGTTTACCGGTTGTGGATCTCCTCTCTTACAGAAGAAGCCATCCGTGAAGGCTTCCAGAAATTACAGGAGCAGGAAAAATTTAACAAACTATACGAAGCCGGACTTTCCCGGGCTATCGGTGATTGGCTACTGGGAATGAATGCAACCCGATTATATACTGTCAAATATGGGAAAAACAAACAGGTATTGTCCATCGGAAGGGTTCAAACACCAACTCTGGCATTGATTGTAAACCGGCATCTGGAAATCGAAAATTTCAAACCGGAGCAATACTGGGAATTAAAAACCATATACCGTAATATTACTTTTTCTGCTACAAGAGGAAAATTCACGACACAGGAAGAAGGAAATGCTTTCCTGGAAAAAATACAGGAATCGTTATTTACCATCACAGATATCTCAACCAAGAAGGGAGACGAAGCTCCTCCCCGACTCTTTGACCTTACCTCATTGCAGGTGGAGTGTAACAAAAAGTTTGGTTTTTCTGCGGATGATACGCTTAAAACGATTCAATCTCTATATGAGAAAAAGTTGACTACGTATCCTCGTGTAGACACTACTTTCTTAAGTGATGATATGTATCCGAAAATTCCAACAATACTCCAGGGATTAAAAGACTTCGAAGAGTTGGTCAGGCCCTTGTTACAGGCAAAAATACCGAAATCAAAAAAAGTCTTTGATAATACAAAAGTTACTGATCACCATGCAATCATTCCTACAGGGATAAAACCGCTGAATCTGACTGCTGAAGAAAAAAAGGTATATGAACTGGTTACCCTTCGTTTCATTGCTGCTTTTTATCCGAATTGTAAATTCTCAACAACCACTGTTTTGGGTGAAGCTGCTGAGGTGCCATTCAAAGTAACCGGGAAACAAATCCTGGAACCGGGCTGGCGAATAGTATTCTCAAAAGAAAAAGACTCGGAAACAGACAAAAATCCGGAAGAAGATAATATTTTACCGGAGTTTGTAAAAGGAGAAAGTGGTCCTCATGAACCGGCTCTCTCTGAAAAATGGACACAGCCGCCTAAATACTATACTGAGGCTACTTTATTACGTGCCATGGAAACCGCCGGGAAATTGGTGGATAATGAAGAATTACGTGATGCCTTAAAAGAAAATGGTATTGGACGCCCTTCTACCCGTGCAGCAATTATCGAAACTCTTTTCAAAAGGGATTATATCCGTAAAGAAAAGAAGAACTTGCATGCTACCCCTACCGGCATCGAATTAATCCGAACCATCCGGAATGACTTACTCAAATCAGCCGAACTAACCGGCATATGGGAAAGAAAATTGCGGCTGATAGAAAAAGGTGAATATGAAGCAAAAGTGTTTATCGAAGAATTAAAACAGATGTTGCTGGAGATTGTAAGGGAAGAAAACATGATAACGTGAATCTGGAATTGAAAAGAGGCGAAGACAAAAATTATAGTCTCTCTGTATTCTGAAAATTATATCATCCGGATAATATCTGGCGATGTCTACCTGAAGACTTCAAGATTATTGTCAATTAAACCCTGAAATTCCACGAAAAAAATCTTAATATGTCTCTCAAATTAAAATTAAATTATATATTTGCATAATAAAAAAATAAATCTATCAATCATGGCAAAAACACAATCCATTACTGGACTCAAAATGTCTGACTTTCAGAAAGAAGTGGACGGAAAACAAACTGATCTGTTCATCTTATCCAATAAAAATGGTATGGAAATGACAGTAACCAACTATGGTGCTAAAATTGTTTCCCTTTCTGTTCCGGATAAAAAAGGTAAACTGACTGATGTTGTCCTCGGACATAACAATATAGATGAATATTTAACTTCTCAGGAGCCCTATTTTGGTGCTGTTTGCGGCAGAACCGGTAACCGCATTGCCAAAGGAAAATTCACATTAGACGGTAAAGAATACACACTGGCAATCAATAACGGCCCCAATAACCTGCACGGAGGTATCAAAGGTTTCAACGCTGTTGTATGGGATGCCAAGCAAACAGACGAACAAACCATTGAACTGACTTACTTTTCCAAAGACGGAGAAGAAGGTTTTCCCGGCAATCTGACAACTACCATTACATATAAATTAACTGACGATAATGCTGTTGAAATTGATTACAAAGCGACTACAGATCAGGCTACAATTATTAACCTGACCAATCACTCGTATTTCAATCTTTCCGGAGCAGGAGACCCTTATATCGGCGATCATCTGCTACAAATCAATGCAGAGACTTATCTTCCTACGGATGATACTGCCATCCCTTACGGCAAACCCGAAAAAGTTGAAGGAACTCCGATGGATTTTCGTTCTTACCACGAAATCGGAGCTCGTATCAATGAAGATTTCCAACAATTGATTTTTGGAAAAGGTTACGACCATACATATATACTGAATAAGAAAGGAAACGAATTATCATTATGTTCCAAAGCTGTATCTCCCAAAACCGGAATTGTGATGGATACATATACTACAGAACCTGGTGTTCAACTGTACACCGGCAACTGGATGACCGGAGAATTCAAAGCAAAAGAAGGCAAATGTTATCCGATGCGCTCTGCATTCTGTCTGGAAACACAACATTTCCCCGATAGTATCAACAAACCGGAATATCCGTCTGTTGTACTCCGTCCGGAAGAAGTTTTCAATTCGAAAACCATTTACAAGTTTTCCGTAGAATAAACCTGCAGTTCAATGATTGTCTAACTAATAATACTTTAAAAAATGAGTAAACAACAGCAACAGCCAAATTATCAATTTGCACTGGCAGTGGTTATCATCGTTTGCTTCTTGTTGGGATTTGTTACCACCATGAACAACTCTATGATTGACTTCTGCAAACAAACTTTCAATCTGAGTGAAGCCCAAGGTCAGTTAGTAAATACAGCCTTTTACGGAGCGTATATACTATCCATTCCTTTAGCTTTATTAATGAATAAGCTCGGATATAAAATTACCTTGGTTTTAGGTTTGGGAGTTATTGCCATTGGATTTATTCTGAACTTCTTCGGAATAGGTATGTTCGCAGAAAACAAAGACCTGATTTACCCGGTATTCCTGGGATGTATGTTCATTGTTGCAATAGGTATCGTATTATTGCAATTAGTAGCAAACCCCTATGTAATGGTGTTGGGACCTCCCGAAAGAGGTGCTTTCCGTATGACGCTCAGTCAGTCTTTCAATTCTGTAGCGACTACAATTGCTCCTATTTTCGTTTCATGGCTTCTGGTTTCCGGAACCGAAGGTTATAGCCCGAGTGCTATCAAAATACCTTTCATCGGTTTAGGTATCTTTACTTTGATTTTATGTTTGATTTTAGCAAAAATAAAATTACCGACTATCCATGAAGGTCAACAGGAATATGACCAAGACAAAAAATACAAAACCAGTGTATTCAAATATCCGCATGTATATTTCGGAGGTTTAGCAATCTTCATGTATATGGGAGTAGAAATTGGAATCCCCAGTTTCCTGCCTTCTAAAATACGTGCATTAATGGAATCCGGAGCTATTGCACCTGTTGATCCTACTACATTCTTACCCTGGTATTGGGGAGGTATGTTGGTTGGTCGTATATTAGGTACTATTGTATTAAGTAGATTTAAGCCTCGTCAAATATTAACATTCTGTATCCTTGCCGGTATGGTCTGTGTAGGACTTTCATTTATACTTCCGGGAATGTTATCTATCTATGCATTAATCGCAACAGGTTTATTCCATTCCGTAATGTGGCCGTTGATTTTCAACCTTGCATTAGAAGATTTAGGTCCAAATACTAAAGCTGCTTCCGGAGTAATCAATACCGGAGTAATCGGAGCTGCATTGTTGCCGCCGCTTATGGGTAAAATTACTGAAATTTCGACACTTTCAGTTGCAATAGGATTCTTGTTTATTTATTATCTTTACATCATCCTGTTCTCTGCTAAGTTGTCAAAGATCAGACCTCAATAAACATTATTATTAATCCATAATTAAGAATTAAAAGCAAAAAGATCCATGTTATCTGATTGATTTTAATTCTTGATTTTTTTAATTTTTTCACTATGGAAACTAGTAAAATAAGAGAAAAATTCAAATCTTTGTATGGAACAGAAGGTGCGCTTTACACTTCTCCCGGACGTATAAACATCATTGGTGAACACACCGATTATAACGGAGGATTCGTTCTCCCGGGAGCTATTGACAAAGCTATGTATTGCGAAATCAAACCTAATGGAACAAACAAAGTCCGCGCATATGCCCTTGACTTAAATGAATCTTGTGAATTCGGTTTGGAAGAAGCTGATAAACCCAAGGAACAATGGGCATGCTACATTTTTGGTGTTTGCCGCGAAATGGCTAAACGCAAAAAAACTGTTCAAGGTTTTGATACTGTATTTGCAGGAGATGTTCCCCTCGGAGCCGGTATGTCTTCCTCTGCTGCTTTGGAAAGCTGTTTCGGATTTGCATTGAACGATCAATATAATTTAGGATTCGACCGTTTCGAATTGGCTTTAATCGGACAAGCTACCGAACATAACTATTGCGGTGTAATGTGTGGTATCATGGATCAATTTGCATCCTGTAACGGAAAAGAAGGTTATTTGATGCGCTTAGATTGTCGTTCTTTAGAATTCGAATATGTTCCTTTCAATCCTAAAGGTTATAAAGTTGTATTATTGAATACTTGTGTTACACACAACTTAGCCGGAGGTGAATACAACAAACGTCGTCTTTCCTGCGAAAGAGTTGTAGCTACTATTGCTAAAAAACATCCGGAAGTAAAATTATTGCGTGATGCCAATCTGGATATGTTGAAAGAAGTAAAAAACGAAGTAAATCCGATCGATTATACGCGTGCAGAATTTGTTATTGAAGAAATCCAACGTTTGCTTGATGCATGTGCTGCTATGGAAAAAGACGACTATGAAACTGTCGGCAAAAAAATGTACGAAACACACGAAGGATTGAGCAAAAAATATACTGTAAGTTGCGCTGAACTGGATTACCTGAATACAATGGCAAAAGCTTGCGGCGTTACCGGATCCCGTGTAATGGGCGGTGGTTTCGGAGGTTGTACTATCAACCTGGTGAAAGAAGAATTACATGATTCTTTCATCCAGAAAACCAGAGAAGCTTACATGATGGAATACGGTAAAGAACCGAAAGTCTATGATGTAGTGATCAAAGACGGAGCCAGAAAACTCTAAGAAATTGAAATAAAAAAACGAAAAGTGAGGAATTTTAATTTTTCACTTTTCGTTTTTCTGTTTTAGAACTTTCCATTTTAAAAAGGTGTTTCGGAATTATTTTGATATAAAAATTCCGAATTTGCCGGAGGAGGTGGAGGCATCAAAGCTTCCTGTCCATTCATCCGGGATTGAAATTCCTGTACAATTTGCTCGTCATCCAGATTCTGGAAACGGGCGAATTCACTTTTAAAGGTAAGGAGAACATCTCCGGTAGCACCATTCCTGTGCTTGGCAATAATAATTTCGGCCTTACCTGTAAGATCATTTCCCTTATCATCTTCATATATTTTATAATACTCCGGACGGTGGATAAAACACACCATATCTGCATCCTGTTCAATCGCTCCGGACTCACGGAGATCAGACAACTGGGGTCTTTTTCCTTCATTTCCAACACGGCTTTCAACACCACGATTCAACTGAGACAATGCAATAATCGGGATATTCAATTCTTTGGCTAGTCCTTTCAGAGAACGGGAAATCGTACTTACCTCCTGCTCCCGGCTGCCAAAACTCATTCCACTGGCATTCATTAACTGAAGGTAATCGATAATAATACACTTAATCCCATGTTCACGAACTAAACGACGGGCTTTGGTTCTCAATTCGAATACAGAAAGGCTCGGAGTATCATCTACATAGATAGGTGCATCATACAATTCTTTGAGTTTATAGTCCAATTGCTCCCATTCATGACGGGCCAATTGTCCATTTTTAATCTTAGAACCGGTTATCTGACAAACATTTACAATCAAACGGTTTACCAATTGCACATTCGACATTTCCAAAGAAAATACGGCAACAGGAGTACCAAAATCAACTGCCATATTTTTTGCCATAGACAAAACAAATGCTGTTTTTCCCATAGCCGGACGAGCCGCAATGATGATCAAATCGGAGTTTTGCCAACCTGAAGTCATTTTATCCAACTGTTTGAAACCGGTCTGAACACCACTCAGTCCGTCGGCACGCTGAGATGCTATCTGCATCAGCTCTATAGCCTCTTTAATAACCGGATTGATTTGGGTTACATCCTTTTTTACGTTCCGCTGGGATATTTCAAATAACTGTCCTTCGGCCTCCTGCATCAAGTCATCCACATCATTAGACTCATCAAATGCTTTAGACGCCACTGAGGAAGTAAAGCGGATCAATTCCCGTGCTAAATATTTTTGAGCGATAATACGGGCATGATAATCCAGATGAGCTGTAGAAACAACCTTACTCGTCAACTGTGCAATATAAAAAGCGCCACCTACAAAATCCAGGTCTTCCCTCTTTTTCAACTGTTCAACAACTGTCAACATATCAATCGGCTTCTGTTGAACAGCCAAATCCTGGATAGCCGCAAAAATTAGCTCATGCGTTTTATCATAAAAACTTTCCGGACGTAAGATATCACTGACAACAGAATAAGCATCCTTTTCGAGCATCAATGCTCCTAAAACTGCTTCTTCAAATTCTTTGGCCTGTGGTTGTAATCTTCCTGATTCAGGTATGTGTTGCGGAGCCTTCCGACGATTGCCTCCCTTGTTTGTTTCTGCCATTGTTTATTTATTATTCGGGACAACAAAGATAGAACGACTATTCATATTTTGCGCCTTTTCGGAAGGGAAGTTTTCAAGAGGTTATTAACATGTTGATTTCAGCTTTGAAACTGGAGTTGAACATCACACCTAACGCTTAAATTTTTAGATCATTGCATCTCTTCTAATACGAAGAACTTGCCCTATTTTTTA
This sequence comes from Bacteroidales bacterium, assembly GCA_031552335.1. Lineage (GTDB taxonomy): Bacteria > Bacteroidota > Bacteroidia > Bacteroidales > Azobacteroidaceae > JAISFI01. The sequence goes on from JAVBMQ010000226.1 coordinate 8,874, forward strand.
AAACGCGAATTTAACCGAATTTAAAAAATATTTTTATTCGTTTAAATTCGCGTTTAAAAAAATAGAATATTACCAGTTGATTGGCTCCTGAGCCGTTGCCCGCAAATACTCATTTGTCCGGCTAAAATGTTTATTTCCAAAAAATCCCCTGTGAGCAGACAAAGGAGAAGGATGAGGAGACTTCAGCACCAAATGCTTAGATGTGTCAATAAATTCACCTTTCTTTTGTGCATAAGAACCCCATAAAATAAAAACAATATGTTGCTTTTCTTCCGCTAACCGATGAATCACAGCATCTGTAAAAACTTCCCAACCTTTATTCTGATGGGATCCGGCACTATGTGCACGTACAGTCAATGTTGCATTGAGTAAAAGTACCCCTTGAGAAACCCAACGCATCAAATTACCACTTGAAGGAGTAGGTATCCCTAAATCATCGGATATTTCTTTGAAAATATTTTGCAGAGAAGGAGGATATGGTATTCCATCATTTACAGAGAAACACAAACCATGAGCCTGTCCTGGTTCATGATATGGGTCTTGTCCAAGAATAACCACCTTCACTTTCTCAAAAGGACACTGATCGAATGCATTAAAAATCAAACTTCCCGGAGGATAAATCTTATGTGATGAGGAATATTCTTCCTTAACAAAACGAATAAGAGATTCAAAATAAGGTTTATCAAATTCCGTTTGTAACCTTTCTTTCCAGGTTTCTTCAATTTTCACATCCATAATATCATATTAAGGGCATTCCTGCAAGCATAGCTTCCGAACGCATTTTTTCAGGCCAGATACTGGCTTGTATTTCTCCGATATGTGCTTTTCGCAAATAAAACATACATAAACGAGATTGTCCAATACCTCCACCGATAGCCTGTGGCAATTCTCCACTAAGCATACGTTGATGGAAGTACAGTTTCTTACGTTCTTCAGTGCCTGTGAGCGCTAACTGTTTCAACATTGTTTCCGGATCAACTCTGATTCCCATGGAAGATAATTCAATGGAACGGTTCAGAAGGTCACTCCAAAGTAGCAAATCTCCATTCAAACCGGGCTTATTGTTTTCCACAGTCGACCAATCATCATAATCCGGAGCTCGATTATCATGCTTCTCTCCATTACTTAATTTTGCACCTATACCAATAATGAAGACAGCTCCATATTCCTTGGTAATAGCATCTTCTCTTTCTTTGGATGTCAATGCAGGATATTTTTGCAATAAATCTTCCGAATGAATAAAATGAATATTCTTTGGAAGTATGGGTTTGATCCGGGGAAACATTTCATAAACCATGTATTCCGTACGAACCATTGCTGCATAAATACGGGTCACTATTTCTTTCAGAAAATTGATATTCCGCTGAGCCGGTTCCATTACCAATTCCCAATCCCACTGATCTACATACAAAGAATGCAGGTTGCCGAGTTCTTCGTCCGAACGGATAGCATTCATATCCGTATAAATTCCATATCCCGGTTCAATATTATAATCAGCCAACGTCATCCTTTTCCATTTGGCCAAAGAATGAACGATCTCAGCCTGAGCATCATCCAAGTCTTTGATAGGAAAAGAAACAGCCCGTTCACTACCATTTAAGTCATCATTGATACCTTTACCCTTTAAAACAAAAAGAGGAGCAGTAACTCTTCTGAGACGCAATTCTGATGAAAGATTTTGCTGAAAAAAATCTTTAATATTCTTGATTCCCATTTCGGTTTCCGCCAAGTTCAATATAGCATTATATCCTTTAGGTTTAATAAGATAGCTCATATATGCTTTATTTTTAATGTGCAAAGATAAGAATTTTTTATAAGAAAAAGAGTTCTGATAAATAAAAAGGAGCTACAAAATGATATGTTATACAAATGTTTTTACAACAAAATATTAGCATTAGATCAAATATCATATAAAAACGTCAATAAATAGAAAAAGATTAATAAGGTATGGATTTTACGGATTTTTTTGTACCTTTGCGGCACAATTGAATAAAAATTGTAACTGGTCCCGTAGTTTAGTTGAATAGAACGACAGATTCCGGTTCTGTAGGTCACAGGTTTGAGTCCTGTCGGGATCACCAAATTGAGGACAAAAACGCTGTATATTTCTTTGATACACAGCGTTTTTTATTTTTAAATACATTTCAAAAGACTAAAAAAATTTTGTACGACTAAAAAGAAAAACTTCCCGTGAAAAATAATGACCCCTTAACAACATTTTGTTTCCCCCCTTCTGAAGCGCTATTGCTAAGATAAGTCAACCGGCGGACATATTCTATGCGCAAAAATTTAAACACATTGGCAAGACCGATACTTATTTCTGCATAAGGTGTATTGCCAAGAGGTTCTACTCCCTGGGTAAAAATAAAAAGCTCCGGATGAAATTGTGGATTATTATTATCGGAAAGCGGACCGTAAATAATTTTTCCGCCTAAGGTAGTTTTTATTTTATTGTGCTTTTTGATCCATTCCAAGGGGGACCAGTTGAAAATACCACTCAGATTTGCAGCAACATACCTATCAGTAGTAAACTCATAAAAGTTCATACAATTATAATTTTCAGGCTGATAGATATAACTTTGATTACCTGCCGGAATAAATAACAAAGGAAAAGGAACTCTATCCCATATCTTTCCTGCTGAAAAGTGAATATCCAGACCTCCGGTATTGTTCGGATAATTAATTTTTTTGTAAACTTTGGCTTCTATTGCCTGATAATTATAATCGGAACCGAATATACCTTTGATTCCGGAACGACCACTCAGATTCAATTCAAATTTTCCTTTTTTGACAGAAATTCGTTTGTCCCGGTTTTGTATAAATCGTTCGCCGGGAGCATAACGTATGGATAAAGACAGTTCTGAAGTTGTGATATTATTCACGATCGTAGTATCTGATCCGTTCACCTGTAAATATTGTACTACCCCTTTAGGATTATCATAAGTATATTTACCTCCCATCTTATACGAGAAATTATGTCCTCCTTCATTTTCAAAAGTAAATATTCCAATTTTTTGCAAAGACATATTATTGGTAGGATTATGTGAAAAAGAATAAATAAAATTATCCCGTGTAGTTGTCAGCAAATCCTGACCCGGAATATTCAGGTCATTGATCCAGGTAAAAGAAAACAAGCGTTTGGGGTACTCCCAGATATATCTTGTACGTGGTTGCAGGGAATAAATGATATCACCTCTATACTTGATGGTTTCATCTTTAAATCCATATGCCAGATAACCACCCAACAGGATATGGTTCATCAGGTTTATGGTATTGTTTCCCCCTATTTTCAATCGTACGCCTTCCATATCATTATAACTGACAAATTGATCCAATGGGCCTATCTCTACATCTCCATTTATACCGCCTAATGTTACATGATTGTTCATCAAGATCAGAATCAAATCTTGAATCCGCTCGAAATAGGGATTCTTAACTACTTCTTTTTGCAGATTTCCAGTTTGTGCTTCAGATAAAGTCAGAGGAAAAGGACGAATTGTTTCCCAATATGCCGAATCCCTGTTCTGATAGTCTTTTTCAAGTTTATTTTTCCAATGAATATCTTCCTGGTCGATGGTAAACCTAAAATCATAGTAGCTGGATGTCTGTTTAGCAATAACCCCTCCTTTTACTTCGTCTCCTATCAAAACAAGACATTCTTTACTGACAGGGATACGGAGAGAGTCCTTCAAAGTATAATATTGGGTAATCAATGCATTTTTTAGGAAATTAAGATTATTAGAATTATTGAATGTAAACTCAGTTTTTACCAGAGAATATTTTTCATCATTGGAAATATAAAGATATCCTGAAAATGTATTTTCCTTTATATTGTCTGAATAAAAGGCAATTTCATAGCACATCTCTCCTTCTATTGGAATTTCCCGGATAAGCCTGTAAGTATAAATATCAGTAAATTTCACACTTAAAGGACTTTTGAAAGTCAGCAACATCATGTCACTTTCATTATGATATAAATCAACATTGCCGAATATTTCATCCAGCAGTGTTAAAATATTTTCTTGTCCGATCAATTGAAAAAGTCCGTCACTTTCAGAGGCATGCTGTATAAAAGCAGTTTTATGTTTATGATTGTCTGAAAATATGGTCTTATAGTCTTCAAAAAGGAGAACATTCAGAATTTCTTCATTGGGCATTTCTGCAGGTCTGGCATACTCAAGCCAAGGCCTGACAGGCTTAATCACATACTTGGAAATAAAATTATTTTTAGATTCGGAATGACTGATTTTGCTATCTATTGTATCCTTATCTCCAAGGATACTGACAGTTGTTTTCCGATAAAATTCGTACTGGGAATATTCTTTCCGGGTATAGAGATTTGAATCTTTATTGGCTATTACTTTATTGATAATATCTTTTGCATCTGTTCCGGACAGCGTGTTCCGGACAGCGCTCAGGCCCTGTATTTTATTTTTCAAATATACTACTGTATCTTCTTGAGCTTGTAGCAATGAGGCCTTCAAAATAAAAATGAAGACAAATAAAAGATATTTGCATTTTATATTTGTAAGTTTCATTACCGGTTTGCTTTAATAATCTGCATAGAATCATCAAACAAGAGATACTTTATCGTCAACCATCTATAATAAATTGTAACATATAGTAAACAAATTTTATTATATTTTGTTTAGAATCAATCAGACATTATTAAAAAACACCAATTACATGAAAATAATATCGTATTTATAGATGTAATTTTATCATTATATGCAGTAGCTTTGCAAACAATTTAAGCTTCAATAAAATTTATGAATCCTACATATAAGGGAGTGATATTCGGCATCCTTTTCGCCATGTCATCACTTTCACTATTTAAGAGTTTTTTATATATGGAGCAGGCATAGCCTCTATGATATTGTTTGTATATCAGGTACTTGTAGCTATTTTTATGCTGATTCTCTTTAATGAGAAAGCTTCCTGGCTGACTTGTTCCTGCATTCTTCTTGCGTTGGCAGGAATAATCTTGCTTTACAAAGGTAACGGCACATTTGTACCCTTTGACAGGAAAAACAAATGGTATCTTTCGGAAGGACTAAATGAAAGAGTTCCTTTTGAAAGGGACACAATGAGATACCACCCAAAACTCAAAAGCATCAAGGAAATTAACCAAAAGGATAAATTGTATCATCCGGTAAAGTTTTTGCTGGAGGATCGAATTTTACATTAAAACACATTCATAATTCAGGATTTTTATATATGTTTGTCTGATTAAGTATAAGTTATTTTTATGGTTCCGGAAGAATTAAGGGCCTTTAATTATGCTGTAATTAAGAAATTGTGTAATTATTAAACATACATTATATGGAAAATAAACAAAAAAAGGGTCGGTATTTCTTTTTTCTGATATGTTTTTTTTGTTTAGGTATTTCAGTATGTCATACTCAAACCATAGAACAGGCGTATAATTTGCGGTTTCTAAACGGAGGGAGTTTCCAAACGCCAATTGCTCATCATAGTACTTTATTTCGCATTGACACCATACAAACAACTGATGGAGGCTTCCACCCTTTACAAATAAAATTCTTGGAACCCACCTTACTTATTGGCCCTAACCAAGGTTGGAGTGCGATTCCACAGCCAAGTGACGTTTGTTTTTTAGATTGGTCAAGAATTGTTGTTTTACCGGCTGATGCAGAAAAAAAAGCGTGTACTGTCACATTGAATTGTAAAAGTGAAGTTGATTCATTACAATTTATCGTCATCGCTTTAGATAAAGAAGAAAACGAGTTGTACACCGATTCTTTGACCATTCATCCCACTACCCATTTGACAGATTATTCGCTCATGTTTCGCAAAAAGGAAGCGCGGGCAGTCAAAATTCTAATTCGTTACAATGGTAGTGCAATAGCCAATGAAGGGAGAAGTATTTATATGAACCGGGTAAAGATTCGCATCGGTAATCAGGAATTGAATAACCTTCCGATAACTTCTCTTGTACAAAGTAACACTACGCAACTCAAAACGGAAGCAATTATTCCATTTTCTTTTCAAGATGATGCAGCCCTTGCTAATATACATGACTGGAAAAACAAAAAAATCATTGCATTGGGCGAATCAACCAGCGGTATGCAAGACCTCCGGGAAGTCCAGATACAACTGATGAAACAGTTGATTAGATCTGAAAATTGCAAATTGATCATGCTGGAACTACCTGAAAACATGTGCTTACGATGGAACCTGTATCTTCAAGGGAAACATGCGGATATATATGAAGACGAGCTAAGAGAAGAATTAAAGTATTGTGTACATAATTATACTATTTTTTTTGAATTCCTGCGATGGGTCAGACAGTACAATGCTAAAGCAAATGTTCCGGTACGAATAGCTGGCATAAATAATATTGATGATTTCGATTTTCGTAGCCGGGGAAATATTCTTTTGACAGACTATTTATTGAAACTCTCAACCAATCAGCAAGATTCGGCTTATTACTCAGATGCCATAAATCAGTGTAAGTATCGGGATGTAAAAGAATATATAGTACAGTCACAGCTTTCCAATACATTAAGAGAACAGGATTTTCAATACCTCTTGTTTTTAATGGAAGAAATGATTCGTTCTCATTCGCCTGATAACAAACCTTGGGAAAAAGAGAGTGATTTTGATAAAGTGAAGCGAATCGAAAAGGTTATCAACATCTGTTTGTCATCTACCGAGAAAGCAGTTATCATTGCTCCTTCTGACCGAATTAATAAGCGTTTTTTGTGGGATCAGAATTTCACTGTACCTTCCGACCGAATAGACAAGTGTTATCTATGGAATCCTGATTTGAAACCTGACTTTTTGGGAAGCTACTTATCTCAAAAATATGGCACACAATACCATGCTGTTAGCCTTCAAATTGGAGAAAGAACTTGTCTTATGGATTCTATAGCATTTTATATGCCTCCGGATAGTCTTACGTTGGCTTTTTATAAAAAGAATGATATCCCATTAGCTTCTCCTGTGAGATGGGAACCTCCGTTTCCTTTTGCTTTTGAACGAGCCGGTATGGATAGCCAAATCCCATATTTTTATTATCCTTCCAGTCAATTGCCGGAAGGCATCCTGGGGTTAAGGTTATACATAAGTGACATCTGGACCAGAGTTCCTTTCAAGTATTGCTATATTCCCTCTCATTTTGATGCTTTGGTTTTCGTCCGGGAGGCTAAAGCTACAAGTGATTTAAGGATTTTTTTTGGAGGACGATATTATCTAAAGAAATATGTCTTCAATAGTATTGCTACACATCTTGATAAACTCTTAGAAGAGTTAAAAGAATATGCAATCACATCAAAATAAGCATGCAATCCTACTTAAATTAATAAATCGCTTAAAGCTATTTTATTGAACGCTTACTCCATTGAATCTATCCAACTGAATGATGGAAAATTAGGAATATCTCTATGTTTATTTGAAGTAGGCAAATGTTTAAATGATGAATCAGTAGAAGATATCACATTTCATTTATTGCAAGAGGTATTAGATAGATCTGTCAAAAACAGGTTCTCAAATCTCAAAGAACATATTCTGCAATCAAAAATTCCAAGGTCTTTAAACAAAAAGAACTTGTGCTACTTGCTGTCCCTGATAGTTCTCAATGAGTCTTTTTCCTGTACATCGGCAAGTGGATTTATTTGGGGTAATCTTGCTTCAGGGTGATCTTTCAAAAATTGTTTTTGTTTTTCATGAAGTTCGGGAGATGGCAAGTCATTATATGTTTTATAGGCAACTGCATTTTTCTTATTCTTTTTCAACTGACGGTAATGAGAGTCAAAAGCAGTTGATAGTATATCGTTAAAATCACGTCCGCTCGGTTTCTTTCCATTCTTCTTAACATCATCCATAAAATCAAACAAACCTTCATTGATCCGGTGTTCAGACTGGGGCATCTCAAGAGCATGTATTCCATAAAATTGCGGAGAAAGCATTTTTATATCCTCTTTTATATCCGGCAACAAATTTCCTGATTTGAGCGGATCTGAAAAACCTTTAGGATCTGATATCCTGGGAGATAAAACAGGACTTCCGGCAGTTTCTTTTTTCCCGAAATTCATCAAATTTCCTTCACGAATAGATTGCTCAATTTCCGGTTTCAGGCGCAAGGAATCTTTTCCGGAAAGGATATTCTGTAACCAGATGGAATCTGCCGGAGTCCATTGAGCACATATGTCCTGCAAATCAATTATAAGTACCAATACATATAAAACATACGCTTTCTTCATCAGATATCGGGATATGGCACAAATTTAGTTTTTATTCAATTGAATAAAAGCAAAAAAACAGAAGAAAGCAGATTTTATATTTTTTTTGTTATCCTTTTAAAACTGAATTGAGAATTAAGGTGAATACTCAGACCTTGAATCTTCGTATTTTAGAGGTGCGCCAGCACCTCTAAAATACTCAATACAAGTCCTTTTCTATCCCTTTCACAGATTCTACCAATCGGACAAATTCTCTTCTATAACCCTGCTCATCATTATCCAAAGCTGTTTTTGCCAAACGAATGACTTTATCATAAGAAGCATCTGCTTTGAAATCTGAATTGCGTAAAAATTGTCCGAACATTGCCACTGCTGATGCAAAACGAAAGTCAGAAGAAACTTCATTCTTTTTATTATCTATCAAAGGCAATTCTATCTTTTGACTAATATCTTCATCCGGTTTTTTATAACGGATTTTAACTGTCAGCAATTCTTTTGAAGAACCCAATGCTTTCCAGACCTTTTTATCTGAAGGTTGATATTTCAAATCATCCACGCTTCCGTAGTTACTTTCTACTCCCACCGGTATAACTTCATAAAATGCAGTCACACAATGTCCGGCTCCCATTTCTCCGGCATCTTTGGTGTCATCATTAAAATCTTCTTTATTCAGTAAGCGGCTTTCATAACCAATCAAACGATATGCCTGTGCATAAGCAGGATTGAATTCTATCTGTAGTTTTACATCTTTAGCAACTGTGCAAATAGTTCCTCCGAATTCTGTAACCAGTACTTTATTGGCTTCTTGTAAATTATCAATGTAAGCATGATTACCATTTCCTTTTTCGGCCAATACTTGCATCCGGTTGTCTTTATAATTCCCCATTCCATAGCCCAATACAGTCAGGAAGACACCACTTTTACGTTCCTGTTCTATCAGACTTTCCAGACCTTCTTTTGAAGAAACACCTACATTGAAATCACCATCTGTACATAGGATCACACGGTTATTACCTCCCTGGATAAAATTTTTTCGGGCTGATTTATAAGCCAACTGAATACCTGCTCCTCCTGCAGTCGATCCCCCGGCAGTAAGACGATCCAATGCTTCTCGTATTTTTTGTTTGTCACTTCCTGATGTTGCGGGGAGTACTTCTCCTGCCGAACCGGCATAGACTACAATAGAAACTTTATCTTTTTCACGCAGGTTGTTTACCAGCAATTTCAAAGAAGATTTTACTAATTCCAACCTGGTAGGTCCATACATAGAACCGGAAACATCGATCAGAAAAACTAAGTTGGATGCAGGAAGATTATTTCCGGCAATTTCTTTTGCCTTCAATCCAATACGTACCAGTCGGTGTTTGGTATTCCAGGGACATTCGCCGACTTCTGCCGTAATTTTCACCGGATCTGATCCTGTTGGCTTGGCATAATCATACGAAAAATAATTAACCAATTCTTCTGTCCGGATAGCATCTGCCGGAGGCAACTGCCCCTGGTTAACAAAACGTCGCATGTTACTATAAGAAGCAGCATCTACATCTATTGAGAAAGTTGAAAGCGGATCATCCTTGGCCGATTTAAATCTATTTTCTGTAATATGGCTATATTCTTCCGTCGACTGGTATTCAGGTCGATGAAAAATCATCGCTACCGGAGCTGTACATACATAATAAGCTTGTTCCTTCTGTTTATCTATTTTCATGTCTGCAACATCTGCCACTACCAATTCTTCTAAAATAGCCATTTCCTGCTGCAAAGCCACATTCATTCGTTCATTCTTCACCTTTACTTCTTTACTTTTATAACCAATATAAGAAAAAAGCAAAACATCTCCTTTAGCAGCTTTGATCGTGTACATCCCTTTATCGTTTGTAACAGTTCCTGTTGAACTCCCTTTAATAACAACAGAAACTCCTATCAGAGGAGATGCATCAGATGCATCAGTAACCTTTCCGCTTACAGTGACAGTTTGAGCCATTAGTATTCCGGAAGAAAATACACTGAATAAGAGAACAAGTAATAATGTTCTTAAAAAATTTGTCTTCATATTTTTTCATTTTAAATGGATAAATAAATTTTCTCTTTTCTCTATAGATGCTATTTTTTCAAAGATTCCATAAAGCATGAGATTTTTTTTTACCTTTGTTCAAAAACTAGTTGCTGTTTCAGAAAAAGAAGATATCGGAATGGCCGGACGAAAAGCTTTTGGAGCAATATAAGAGTTCGGGAAGAGCGGAGTATTTCGGAGAATTATTCAACCGTTATATCCCTTTGTTGTACGGACTTTGCCTGAGATACCTGCAAGATACCGATCGTTCACAGGATGCTGTGATGCAACTCTTTGAGGATCTTCTCCCTAAAATATCCAATTATGAAATCAAAATATTCAGAACCTGGCTGCATAGTGTAGCCAAAAACCACTGTTTACAAATACTCAGAAAAGAAAACAAAGAAATATCTATCGATTTTAGCATAAATATTATGGAATCCGATGATATTTCGCATCTATTACATGTAGAAGATGATAAAGAAGAGCAGATTTCTGCATTGAATCATTGTATGGAAAAGCTTCCGGATCCTCAGAGAATCAGTGTGATGCATTTTTTTATGGATGAAATGTCATATGCCGATATTGCAGAACAAACGGGTTATCAACTTAAAAGTGTGAAAAGTTTTATTCAAAACGGAAAACGGAATTTGAAAATTTGTATAGAAAATCAAACTGCCGGATGAAATTCTTCAAATACATACAAGGTGACCGGAAAGGGAAGGATGCCCATCGCATTGAACGGGAAGCGATGCAGGATCCTTTTCTGGCTGATGCAATTGAAGGTTACAACACAATCAAAGATGATCATATCCGGAGAATTGAAAATCTTCAAAAACAAGTATCAGCATCTTCCCACAAACGGTATAATTATTTGAAAATTTGCAGTATAGCCGCAAGCTTACTGGTTATTATCTCTGTTGGCGGATATTTTATCTTATACGACAACCAACCTGCCGGAGAACTTTATTCCCGGGCTATGACTCCTGTCAATGATAACGAAGAAATTCATCCGCAAAAAATAAATGACAGTGAGATATCTGAAAATGAATCTGTTGCTAAGAAAAGTATTGAAACAAGTAAAATATATCATCCTCAATCCGAAGCTTCCATGGAGGTAATGGAAGTAGCAGATGAAAAAATAGAAGAACATCAAATAGCAGCAGAAACCATCGTAGCACCTCCTATTCAATTAGAAGAAGAACAAGCTCCAATCAATGTACAAGATGCTATTTTTGCTTTTGCCGCTGCAGACAAAGTAGCAAGTAAAGAAACATCTTTATTATCTCCAATCATCAAAGGTAAGGTAAGTGATGAATATGGAGATCAAACTAAGAAAGATTCTATTCCGGCGCCACAACCGCTTATAGGAGAAAAAGCATATAGTCAATATCTCAAGGATCATTTGATTCGTCCCATTGATGAGAATTGTAAAGATATAAAAGGTAAGGTCGTTTTAACTTTCAGAATAGATACCAAGGGGAAACCGACTCAAATCACTATCGAAAAAGGCCTCTGTCCCTCAGCTGATGCAGAAGCAATCCGGTTAATACAGGAAGGATCAGCCTGGACCACCGGCGATAAAGAAGTAAACATTGAAGTGAAATTCTGATATTATTTCTTTTTCCTCAACTCATTCAACAACTCGTCTGCCTTTTGCTTATCATAACCTAAACGCACTGCCAGTTCAATATCCTCCTGTGCTGATTTTTTTTCATACTGACGGATTTTTACCTGAGCCCGTAACATATAACTATAAGGATTTCGCTCTCCGTTTTTTTCTTCTAAAGAAATCGCTTTGTTAATATCCGACAGGGCCTTCCCGTTTTTTTCCATCATTAAAAACAATTCAGCCCGGCTCAGATACAAATCGACATCATCAGGCACTCTGTCTATCAGAAAAATATAGATTCTTTCTGCTTCGTCATATTCTCCCCTGAATTTACATAACGTTGCAATACCTTTACGACCATTCAGGGTATTGGGGTTGATTTCCATCAACTTCTCAAAATCCGCTTCTGCCGATAGATTATCTTTCTTACTCAGATACAGGAATCCCCTTTGGTAAAGAGCATCTTCATTCTTCTCATCATCAATCAATAATGAGGTATAATCTGCAATAGCTTTATCCTGCTCTCCCATTTCAATATATAAAGAAGCCCGGTTGGAAAGCAAAGTTGCACTTTTCGGACTGCGACTCAAGGCACTCGTATAAGAAATCAATGCTTCTTCTAATTTCCCCAATCTTCTTTGAATGGTTCCGAGATTGGATAATAATAATACATTACGGGGATTGGCAGGTTCATTCCTCATGGCCTGTATCAAACTTGTTTCTGCAGCAAGCAGATCTTCCTGCTCAAGATATTTGAACGAGACCTCAACCAACTCATCATAGGTCTGGGAAAAAACGGCGAAGCAAGAAGTGACAAGAAGGATTGTCAACAGACTGAATAATCTCATATTTTATAGACAAATGTTACAATAGATATCTTTGATAAGAACGGCACATTGGGAAAAATGTTATAACTTTGTATGCTAAAAAATCAAAATAAGATGGGAGAACAAGATACGACAAGTGTAATTCAAAAAATTAACTGGAATACGATTTCCTTTGAACATCTGGCAGAAAGCTTCATTGAAGTAGCCACGAAGTTTGCCATCCGGGCAGCTATTGCTATTGCTGTCTTTATCATCGGAAGATGGCTGATCAACAGGCTGAATGCTTTTTTTCTGAAAATTCTGAACAAAAGAGATACAGATCCTTCCCTTAAAACATTTCTGAAGAGTTTTATAAACATCACGATGACCATTATTTTAATAGTCATTGTCATCGGTATCCTGGGCATTGAAACTACATCTTTGGTTGCATTGTTTGCCTCTGCCGGAGTCGCTTTTGGTATGGCATTAAGCGGAACACTTCAAAACTTTGCAGGAGGGTTTATGATACTCCTTTTCAAACCATATAAGGTAGGTGACTATATTGAAGCCCAGGGACAAGGAGGAACGGTTAAAGAAATCCAAATATTCAATACAGTACTCACCACTCCCGATAATAAAGTTATTTTCATCCCCAATGGAAAATTATCTACCGATGTAGTCGTAAACTATTCCAATCAAAATACCCGTCGTGTAGATCTCGTTCTTAATATTGCTTATGGAGAGGATTATGAAAAGGCAAAGAACGTCATCAGAGAAATTATAGAACAAGAGAAACGAATTCTAAAAGAACCTGCTTATCTGATAGCATTACAAAAACTCAACAATAGTTCTGTAGATATTATTGTACGTGTCTGGACTGCTAAAGATGATTATTGGAATGTGTACTTCAATCTGAATGAAACTGTTTACAGAATATTTGGGGAAAAAGGTATTGATATTCCATTTCCACAAGTGACAGTACATATGAAGAAAGAAGATTTGAAATAAAAAACAGAAAAATAAAGCCATAAATTAAAAAAGCTTGCAAGTCCGAAACCTGCAAGCTTTTTTTGTTGTACGCGGGACGGGATTTGAACCCACACACCGTTACCGGCACCACCCCCTCAAAGTGGCGTGTCTACCAATTCCACCACCCGCGCAAAATGTACCCAGAACAGGACTCGAACCTGCACATCCTTGCGGACACTAGTCCCTGAAACTAGCGCGTCTACCAATTCCGCCATCTGGGCATTTTATCAAATAAAAACCAACGTATCATTCAAATTATACCGTCAGTTAAAAAAAG
>JAVBMQ010000014.1:0-4827 GCA_031552335.1 Bacteroidales bacterium
ACGCTGTATTACGGAATTATTCGAAGCTCTCCATACTTCACGATTATTGCCCAAATGGTCTTTGCGGTAATAAAAATGGTTTGCAACCCACCTTCCGGAAAGCCTGACTGATCCGGCAATATATCCTTCCGGAGTTTTCAATCTGACTAATGATGCAGCATCCATATCCGTATTCCTCCATATGTTATAATCATAATTGTCGTCATATAGCCAAGTATCTTCATCAATCACATCGCAATGGTTATCTATCCATCGCACGATCTGAAATGTTACAAAATGCAATTTGTCTTGCTCGATTATTTGGTAACCGGTGCTCATTTTTACTTATATTATCATGTTTTTGTTTTTACAATTACTTGGTTATTTTGCAAGTCTGGAGACTTATTTCTTGCATACGCTTAGAAAGCCCTGCAGAGGAATCATTATTTTTTATATCTACGGATAAATATAATGACAATGGCAATGTTCATCAAAGAAAAAATCCATCCCTTAAATGTTTCATAATAAAACAAATTATCGCCATTAAAGTCTGAAAGAAAAATATATGACTTATTTGTAAAATAAGACGATAAAATATAAAAAAATGTCAGAAAAATAAAGTTTACATAGTTTGTAATTCCTTTTTCTATGATTTTATTATTAAAAATAATATTAGTTCTTTTTGTTAAAAATATGAATGCACCTAAATAAATAAATGCCTTTACAATATATAAAACAATAAATTTCTTGATTAAATATATAACAAGAATATCCATTAAATTAAGTACTAATCCAACTGATAATTGAAAAAATAGATAAAATAAAAATCCTTTATAAAAGTTTCTCATGTCCATTTTAATTTATTTTTTTTAATATAGTTTATACAGAACAATCTTTCAAATCAATAATTTTCAAATAGTTACAAATATAAAATCTCAGATATTTCTAAATTAATTAGTTATAAAATTTACAACTATTAATATACTATTGAATATTATATCTAATGCATATTTTAGTAAAATTATTATTTGCTATTTTTTTGTTTCTTCTCTTTTTTCTTTGAGTGTTTTATTTTAGGTTTGTTATCCTTTATTTTGGGATTAAACTTATTCATTTTACCACTTTTTTTATCTTTTTTTCCATCTTCCCAACCAATTTGTCTATGTACAGAAGAAATAGCTCCTTCTCCTTGTTCTCCTCCCATCCCTAATTGAAGAATTATTTCTAATAAAGTGTTCCAGAATTCGTTTCTCTCTCCTACTGTATTATAGGCTTTACTATATCCACTTGTATATGCAACATCATAATTTACTGTTTTTGTAGGATAGTACGGAGATTGTTTATTTTTCATTTCGGATAATGGATAACCAATTTTATTTAACTCATCTGTTGTTTCTAAATCATGAAGTTTTCCTTCGTCATCATATTCTAAAACTTTCTCTACAAACTCTTTAACTTTTTCATCGGGAATGACATATATATCTGTTCTTCCATCATCGGTATCGGCTAAGACTTCTCCTTTTTCATTAACATATTTAGTTGCATAATAAGAATACATTCCCCACCAATCAGCATATAGAATAGGATTGTTCAAGCAATATGCATACGGCGACACCGAATAATACTTCTCCGCCAGCGGATCCATCGTATGAAACCTACTCAACACCGGATCATACATCCTGGCCCCATAATCATACCAATTCAGTCCATGCATTTTGTCGAATTCCTTGCCATTGTATTTGAAAGGTTGTACTCCGGAAATTGCCGGGTCCTGTGGGTAGGGAGTTCCAAATGAACCGTATTCGGTGCGTTGAATCTCACCATCTTCGCCAATAACATCCCGGTTGTTTCCTAAATAATCTTTATTATAGTAATAATTGAGGGCTGAACAACCAAACAATCCATTTTCATTTGGCATCAATGCATATCTGGCATAGCCTCCAGGGAATAACACCATTTTTAGATGTCCGTTTTCATGGATGGTATTACCAACATAGTCGGTTTGTAATGTTGATAATATCTGGGATGGATTTAAGGAATAAACCTGGCCCATCGGGACTACAATGCCGGCTCGGGCTGTTACGTGTTTTACCCGTAATTTTTGTCCGGTAGCAGAATATGTATAATAGATTGCATTGCCATTTCCGAATTGGATTGTATCCGGCAAATTCAGCCAATTATAGCTAACAGCAACTATATCCCGGCCTGTATCTTTTATTAAAGCTCCGTTGGCATTATAGGCAAAATCACTCGATTCGGCAGGATATTTTGTATAGTAAGGACTGCTGCCGGGGTATTCGTTGCTTAAGGCCCTGAGTTGGTTGCCCCTGTAATGGAGCCCCATTAATCCTAGAACGGAATTACTTAACATGCTGAAAATGACTATCGGATTTCCATTTTTATCGTATGTAAAAGCTTCTTCGTCATTGTTCCCTTGCTCTGATTTATATGTCATTATTAAACGGTTCAATTGATCATAATGATAATTGTATTCTCTGAGCGGGGTGCCTGAATATTTATATCTCACGGAAGAAATATTTCCATTGTATAACTTATTGGTTGAAGCGTCCTGATATAGCAATGTTTGTTCAAATCCGGTTGAATATTCTTTTTGTGTTTTTGTCCAACCTCGAATATTGTAAGTATAATCCGTATTCAACATATTCGCTTGTTTCTTATTTTGTATTTGTCCGGTTTCATTATAAGCGATATCTTCAATTGCGACTACATTTCTCAGTGTTTTTTTAAAACGACAGGCATGATCGTATTCATATACATACAACTCCTGAAGATAATCACACTCTGCATTGCAAGAATTAAAAGGACGGGAACTTGAATAATACTCTGTAAGAGATTTCAAAGGCTGACCGGAAAAATTGTAATTGAAATATTCTTTGATAAAACCTCCCCAATGGGTGGTCGATTTTTTCTGTACCAACCGGCCTTTCGAATCAGAATACATGGCTGTCAGAATTTCTGTCGATCCGTCAGTTGTTTTCACAATGGTACCGGTTAAACCAAACCATGTATCAGCCCTGTCATACCCGGTTTTATATTCATATTTTAATTGATTTACATAAGAAGGATATTTCCTGCATAATGTTTGAGGCATTCCGATCATAGTAATTAGCTAGTAAAACACCTTCACTGTTGATTTCGGATAAAACGTTCCATGTATAGCAATATTTATCCGGATCGGAAGAGCAATCCACCTGTTCTTTGACTACTATGTGCATGCATCTGGAAGTCAGATAACTTTGAGATACGCCTGTGGTATGTATACCGGATAGTATTATCCGTCCGAAATCATCGTATTTATTGAATAGCCATTGATTCTTTTTCCGTTGTTCTCCATCCTGAGATAAAACCAACTGATGTGCTTTATCATAAATATATTTCACACATTCCGCTCCCGGGAGTTTTTTTTCAATACATCTATCCTGGTTATCATATTTATAAATGTATGCATAATCTTTTACTGTCTGATTGGTTTCGGTTACATTGCAACCTACAGGTAAAACATCCGAAGCAAGTGGAGGCAGAACATAACGAAGTTTGTTGAGAATATCATATACATAATAAGTATCGTGGTCACCTGCTACCCGCTCCAATATGGTTTTCCCGAATATATCCGTGAAGATCTCTTTGGTTTTATTGTCTTCATCTGTTATTACTTTCCGGTGCAGACTATTAGGCGGATAATACCCATCACAACGAAGATACGCTCCTTCTGCCGAATAACGTTTAACAACATTGGCAATATTGGTTTCGTACTTGTATTTTATAGAACGGCCATTGTTATGCCAATCTTGTCCGGGTCCATATGATTCCAACAGCCTGTTCAATGGAGATTTTTCATAATGACCGATGCTATATGGTTTCTGATCCGATGAATAAAATGACTGGCCCTCTCTTTCTATAACAGATACAGGTTGTTTTCTTCCTTCATTGGAAGCAAACGGAACCGGTAATAGTTCCCGTAAAGAGCCTTCACCGGTAAAATCATAGGCAATAATCAAATCCTGACCCAAAGGAGTGGAATTACGGTGAATTGTTTGAAACACTTGATTTTCTCCCGACATGAAATCAACTTGCACCAATGAGTTACTTGTGTTAAGAGCATCATTTTTTGTCAAAGCCTGAAGGGGTGTTGCTGTTTCTATTTCATAAGCAGGAGTCCTGTATTCTATCAAATTTCTTAAACCTTCAGGATTATACCAAAAAGGATTATATGTTTTGAAATTGATATTAGCGGTGGTCCAGTCTGCTTTATGAAAAGTTGTCCGGTAATCTTTAGTGATGTTAAAATATTGTCGTTGGAGTGACACACAATTCCGGACATTTGTACCATCTGCATTGGGAGCTTTCAGCGCATTGGGAACAGTAGAAAAATTTCCATCATAATATACGCTGTCAACCGTATAGCCTTCTGGATCTTTCAAAACAAGAGATCCTCCGTTATTCTTCAACAGAATCCAGTATTGCGGATGAACCAAAAAATAATCCATTTCCTGTACAAAGGCATTAGAGCCATAAACAGCAGTACTTCCATCAAATAACAGGGTCAGATAAAAACCACTATGCAATGTTAGAGGAGGCAGTTCAAAGATTTCATATTCTCCGTCTCCATGCAAAGTCCAACCTCTCAAATTGAAATTATCTTTTCCGGACGCATTAAATATTTTGATGTATTCGCCAATACCGCAATCGGTGTCATTTTCTCCCGGATAAGGAGAGTCATACATGATCTCATCAATGATAAGAACATCTCTGCTGTTGCGGGCTTCCGAAATCTGGGATATTAATAAAACAATTCCGGAAAGTATGATGAATAATTTACATGATTTC
>JAVBMQ010000235.1:0-21370 GCA_031552335.1 Bacteroidales bacterium
ACAAGCGCCCAAAGGAGAATGGGACTTTAATCTTTATCCGGTGTATACTATAGCAATCGTTGATTTCGTTTTATTTGAAGATGAAAAAAGTAAGGAGTTTTTCTATCATAGCGCCAGACTGAGGAATGACCGTACTTATGAAATTTTTTATGACAAACTGATATACAAATATCTGGAACTACCCAAATTTAACAAGACATTGGAAGATTTGGAGACAAATTTTGACCGCTGGATGTATCTTTTGAAAAATTTGCCAAAATTAGAAAAACGTCCGCCGGAGTTACAAGGTAAAGTTTTTGAAAAATTATTTGAATTTGCTGCTATTGAGCGCTTAACACCTAAGGAAATGAAAGAATATAAGAAAAGTGTATTGGAATATAGCGATGTTCGTGATGCTTTGGATTATGCCAAGGAGGAAGCGAGAAAAGAAGGTCGTGAAGAAGGACGTGAAGAAAGAAACATAGAAATTGCAAGTCAATGTCTTCTGAGAGGAATGTCTATTGAAGATATCTCAAATATAACAGGACTAAGTATAGATCAATTAAAAGAACTACAAAATACCCTCCAACCTTAATACAAAACAAGATATATACAAAAATCAAGAGGTTGTCTGATCCAATTCACAGACAACCTCTTTCATTGTTTACCTATATGTAACTAAAAACTATAGTTATTGTTGAGAAGTAGTACTTCTTCTTTTACGAACAAACATATAGACTCCGGCAAGAACTATCAACACATACAGTCCGTCATGTATAGGTGTTCCAACAAAAAGTTCACCTTCTTCCGTTTCTGTTGTAGCTCTGCTACCCCGCAAATTCGGATCATCGGAACCCTGTAACCAAGATTCTGTACGATCTTTCATGGAATCAAAACTTGTGGAGGCAAATATCTGGCCGGCAAAAAACAGGCAAACTGCCATGAATATCATTTTTGTCGCTTTCATGTTATTTTTTATTAATAAAGGTTTTTACTATTTCTACTTTCTTGGATTCATATACTTTCTTCACGAGATAGATGCCATTAGTGGTGGGTTCTGGGATTTCGATACCCTGGAGATTGTAGTAATGAACCTCAATTACCTGATCGTTAGCCGCATCAACACCATTTATAGCAGTTTCCTGTGCTTCTACGCTTACAGCTCTCAAGTTAACAACATCTTTGACTGCTATCATGGCCTCAAATGGTTTCAGAGAAGTACCTGAAGGAAGTTCGTTGTTACCTTGATAAAGCACATTAAATTTACCGTTTTCGCTGTAATTGTACATGTAATAATTTTCTGCTCCGGCAATTGAAGTTGTATTAGCTACTGAAGGATTAGCAACTAAAGTATATCCGGAAGCAAGAATTGGAGTCGGGGTATTTGTATTACTCAATACCGGATTGGCAACTGAAGTGAAAGTTACTTCTTCTCCTGCAAATGCAGTAGGGAATTGGATGGCATATCCTTTACCAGCAACAAATGCTGTTGTGTAATCAAATACCTCTCCATTGTAACTCTTCAGCCAGAAATCTCCTTTAGTTGCAGAACCTGCTTGTCCATTTCCATCATAATAATCCAATACTTCTCCAAATGCATTAACTGATGCGATAGCAAATGGGAAACCAATAGGATACCATTCTTTAGGAGTGAAGGTTTTTTGGTATTTTACAACACCGTTGACTTGTAAAGTTTCTCCTGCAGGAATGGTTAATTGTCCAGTGGAATTTTCATCTGATTGGATGATGATATCTCCATATCCTGCACTTGTATAATCAGTCTTTGTCCTGGTTTCGGAAGATCCAATAACAAAGTCAGAAAATTCAACAATAGATAATGCGGCTGATGCATCCTGCATATCAGCAGCTTTATTTTCAGAATAACGAACCAAATAATAAATTCCAGTACTCGGGGCTGTAAAAATAAATGAAATATCATCAAAGGAAGATTTGTTCCCAGATATGGTTCCTGAGCTTACAATTGTTCCGGTTGCAGTAGGACCATCTGCAATAGCATATGTAACAGTACGTGCTGTGCCTTGTCCATTACGAACCCAGTTCTTTGCATTGAATTTATACTTTTGTCCAGCTGTCAATTCAATCGGATATGCATATTTGATAACATTATTACTAATAGCCGGTATAGCATAAAATGTATGACCTCCTGTGTATCCTGCTGGATTTGTACGATAATATGCATTCTGACCTGCATCTCCTCCTGCATTAGCTACACCCCATGTAACAGTTTCCGATGCAATCCATCCAGCTTGGCTTGGAGTTTTGTCTGCTGCGCCATTAGCATCCCAACCATACATAAGGTTTGCCTGGTAGGTAGCATCTGCAGTGACAGTAATTATTACATCATCAGCATTAGTACTTGATATTACAATATTAGCATTGATATCTGCAGTTTTGTCGAAAGTTGCAGTGATAGTTGTTTCTCCAACTTCACCATCCAGATTTGGGGCTATTGATGTCTGAGTAAGTTGAATGCCGTTAGGAGGCAATATAGTAATATTATCTTCCAGACCTATACCTGCCACAGTAAACGTTTTAATTGCTTTACGATAGTTGAATGACAAAGAGGTTTTATTTGTAAGAATGGTAGCCGGCACTGCTGCTCCGTAGTAGATAAGTTCAAAATTATCTACACTCGACCATCCACAATCTCCGTCAAAATAGATACCCAAAGTGATGGAAGCATTATTAGGAATAATCACATCTGGTGTTTCATATTGATTCCAACCATTAGTAAGTGTTCCTCCAGTGTCTCCAATCCGATCAACTTGTACAGAAACTCGGCCTTCTGAAGTAAACGTACTTCCGGCAACAGCTCCAATATACATGAGAGCGGATGTTTCAACTCGTCCTCGTGCAACTGCTTTTACTCGATAAATTCCCCCAGGCAAACCCGATACGGTTTGATAACCCATGGTTACTGCTGTTGGGTCTCCATCCATTACATGATTTGGACTAGGAGAACCTGTAAATACAGCATTGGCTCCTGCATAAATACCTAAACTTGTCGTCCATCCCGAAACAGAGCCTCCATTAGCTTCAAAATCCGGATTTATGATTTTAGATGTAAGATTTGCCGGTTTTGTTGTTGATGCATTATCTATTTGGAATGTTAACAAATCCGTTGCCAATGCTGCTTTTGCAAATGCAACTCCAGATACATCAGCAGTATGTGTATTGTAAACATCCTGAGCTGCAGCAATTGCGGCATTAATGTTCACTTTATCCTCATTCTGGTCATAAGTAGCAACATTAGTAGTTGCATCGGAAATAGCAGTTAACAATGAAGCATAAGCCGATATTGAAGGTTCTGCATTTCCAATTGCCTCTAACAATGCTGCTGTCGCTGCAGTTAATGCCGCTTCTGTAGGAGTATTATCAATAGCATTCTGAGCTTGGGACAGAGCTGTAGTGAGACTTGTTGCTATACTTGTCTGCATAACTTGTCCAACCAAATTATCTGTTGCATATGTAATTTTATCAGAAAGAAGTGCTATTGCTGCTGTTGGGTCATAGCCATAGAAATAGAGACGAAAATTATCTGCTTTATACCAAGTACCTGCTTTTATACCCAACTGGATTGTATTATTTGTCACAATTACATCCTCTACTTTTACTTCTTCAAATGTATTTTTGTCACCGACTATAGTATGAGCAGTAGTAGCACTGTTTAAGAATGCAGTACACAGATTATTCTTATCACCTGCCACAAGAGCAACCAATGAATACTTACCATTGGGCAGATCTATGATAGTTTGCTTCAATTCTCCTCCTGAACCATTGTTCCATGTATTAAAAAGATAACTTCCATCTACTCCGGCAGTGGTATATGTAGCATTGGAGTTTGGTTTCACACCTGTATCATTTGTTCCAGTTGTAGTCCAAGGAGCCAACGCATTTGTTTCAAAAGAAGGATTTACAATATAATTTGTAATATCATAATAATCTCCGCCTGCATAGTTCGGTGTAAATTCTGGGGCATAAGCAGTACCTGCTAAATACATAGGATTAGCACCACCCTCAACACCTGTGGGTATAGAGGCTTCTACTAAAGTAAAATCATCATAGAACTCTAATTTTTGAGGAGAGACACTATATCCGCTTGTTCTTTCTACAAGAAACCATACTGGATCTGTAGTACTTACATTATCTCCTGTAGAAAAATACTCTACATAATCATACACAGTAGTAACATTTAGGGTTGTTCGTGTAGCTGCTGTAGCCACATCTGTACCTCTTTCCGCTGTTCCTAAACAAGCTCGAAAAACAACTCCATTTTGGCCCAGATCATTTGTATGATATTTAAAAGCAACCTTATAACGAGAATTGGGTTTGATTTTATTGGCAGGAATCGACTGCGTCAAATAGCGTGCTGTTTGATGAAACAGCATGGCATTTGATCCCTCTATTGTATTTTTTGCACGTATAGATGTACCTGAGGTTCCTACATTTGTTATAGCAATATTAGCTCCATTACCATCATAACACTTCCACACATTATTTGGAATTGTTTCAAATCCAGGATTTTGAAGTAAATTCAAAACATTATAAATCCCTGTTTGATTGGAAGAGCTATTGGTTTCAGCAAAAATGTTTGGGTAAGTAGCTTTGTCAACAGGAGTGAGAGTCGTTTTATAAACATTCCCTTCATAAACATACACCTTACCATTTTTTTGAGCAAAACGCACTTTCCCATCTGCAGTTGGAGTATAAGTATATACACCACCTGCAATACTTATTTCAGCACCTTGCGTCCCATCTACCTCAAGTGTATAATCACTTGTTGGAGGTAAAAATGTTGTAACATTAGCAGCCGATCCCCCAAAATTATCCAATTGAGGCAAATACGGAGTAACAGTTTGCGCCTGCACCATAAAGGTACACAAACATGCGACCAAAGCCGCACCATAAGTTAGTAATCTTTTTTTCATAACAAATTAATTTAAAATACACATAATTAATTTATAACATTAATATTTATAATAGAAAAGTCATTCAAAGCCGGGTTAAGATCAAAATCAACAAAATAATTATTCAAACAAATTGAGATTATTTTCATAAAACATTGATAAATCTTTCAATATAAGCACATTTAAACTTCTTTTTCTTGTACAAATATCTTATATGCAAAGTTAAGTTAACCATTAGAAAAGAAAGTTTAAAAATCAACCTAAATAGATCAAAATCATGTCAGGTGAAAAAAAATATATTCCGATCATTTTCAATGATTTGTAGAACATTTTTTACAGGTTTAAAAATCAATCGGGAGAGTATAAATTTATGTCAGGTTGTATCAGGTTGTTAAATTTACACAGTTATATCGTAATGCTGTTACAAACAAACAGTCATTAATCCGGAACTTTTGAGTAAATTTGCGTGTTTATTACTAGAAATGATGTACTCAATAGAAAATATACGGGAAATAATCTCGGCAAAGACAAAAAAATTGTCACCTGCCGGGATTCATTTGTTATTGACCGACAGCAGGAACCTCACCGATGCTCCGGTCACCTTGTTTTTTGCCATCGAAACCAAACACAATGACGGACATAAGTATGTCAAGGAATTGGCAGAGAAAGGTGTTTTTAATTTTGTTATTCAAAAACATCTGCCGGAATATGAACATTTGGAACATTGCAACTTTCTGCAGGTTCCGAATTCTTTAACAGCACTACAAAAATTAGCCATCGAACACCGGCGGAAATTTGATATTCCTGTAATAGGTATTACAGGCAGTAATGGCAAAACGGTTGTAAAAGAATGGTTGTACCAGATACTGAATGAAGATTTCAACATTGCCCGTTCCCCTAGAAGTTTCAATTCGCAGATAGGTGTCCCATTGTCTGTCTGGCAATTGGAAGGAAACACGCAACTCGGGATTTTTGAAGCCGGTATTTCCATGCCTAATGAAATGGGACGCCTGGAACCGATTATCAAGCCAACTATCGGCATTCTTACGAATATCGGAGATGCACACCAGGAAAACTTCATGTCATTGCAGGAAAAAGCGCTACAAAAATTATTGCTTTTC
This sequence comes from Bacteroidales bacterium, assembly GCA_031552335.1. GTDB lineage: Bacteria > Bacteroidota > Bacteroidia > Bacteroidales > Azobacteroidaceae > JAISFI01. Next base: position 6,029 of record JAVBMQ010000235.1, read on the forward strand.
AAAGATTGTAATACACTGATATACAACGGAGATAATCATTTTGTTGAAGATAGCATCGAACGTGCTTTTCTTTCCCATAAAGTATTTTTCTGGTCGAAGAAAGACAATCAGGCTCCTTTATTTATTTCGAAAATAAAGAAAAGAGAACAATCCACCCAAATAGATTATTCCTTTCTCGGGATGGAAAATTCCATCATCATTCCTTTTATAGATGAAGCTTCCATTGAAAACGCCATTCATTGCCTGGCAGTAGTCATGTATCTTCGTCCTGCACTCCAGAATATCCAGGACAGGTTTCTTCACCTGGATCCTGTAGATATGCGCCTGGATGTAAAACAGGGAATTAATAATTGTACATTAATCAACGATACGTACAATTCCGATATACAATCATTGGAGATTGCGCTGGATTTTATGGCGACCCGTGTATCACAAGCCAGTCCGAAGACCACATTGATTTTGTCGGATATACTGCAATCCGGCATTTTACCTAAAGTACTTTACAATAAAGTAGCCATATTAGCCAAACAAAAGAAAGTACACCGGATCATCGGTATCGGAAAAGATCTGGTAGCCAATGCTGATAAATTTTCTATGGAAAAAGAATTTTACCTGACTACAGATGAATTCCTGAATGCCGGTAAATTCGACAGGTTCCAGGATGAAGTCATCCTGATCAAAGGTTCCCGCAGATTCCAGTTTGAGAAAATTACAGCACAATTAGAAGGAAAAGTTCATGAAACCATTCTGGAAGTTGATCTGGATGCCATTATTCACAACTTCAATTATTTCCGGTCCAAACTCCGTCCCGGGACAAAAATTATCAGCATGATCAAAGCATTCGGATATGGTATCGGGGCATATGAATTGGCAAAAACACTGCAAAACCAACGTTGCGATTACCTGGCCGTCGCTTTGGCTGATGAAGGTGCCGATCTTCGCCTGGAAGGCATTTCCATCCCGATTATCGTGATGAATCCTGAAATGTCGGCCTTCAATACCATCTTCCAGTATCACTTAGAACCCGAAATTTATAGTTTCCGGCTGATGGAAGCCTTTATCAAGGAAACCAAACGACGTGGTATTACGGATTATCCGGTACATGTTAAATTTGATACCGGGATGCACCGCCTGGGATTCTTTCCGGAAGATATTCCGCAGATCGTGCAACAGTTAAAAATGCAAAAAGGAATTAAAGTCCGCTCCATATTTTCGCATTTAGCAGGAAGTGATTCTCCGGATTTAGATGATTATACCCGGCAACAATTTGCTATATTCGATCAAATAGCCACAGATATTTCAGGACTATTGCCTTATCCCGTCATGAAACATATCCTCAACTCAGCAGGAATAGAAAGATTTCCTGATCACCAGATGGATATGGTCAGATTAGGCATCAGTTTATATGGAATTCCGGCCGTATCCGGACAAGATCTGAAACCCGTTGCAACTCTTCGGAGTACAATTCTGCAAATCAGAAGTCTGAAAGCAGGAGAAACTGTAGGTTATGGCAGAAAAGGGCTTTTAAAAAGAGATTCCCGCATTGCCTGTGTTCCCATTGGATATGCGGATGGATTGGACCGGCACCTGAGTAATAGAAATGGCAACTTTTGGATAAATGGAACTCTATGCCCTATTATCGGCAACATTTGCATGGACATAACAATGGTTGATGTAACAGATGCACAAGCAAAAGAAGGCGATCCGGTTATTATTTTCGGAAAAGAAATAAGCGTAGAAAGCATTGCCGAGAAATTAGGGACAATCCCTTATGAGATTTTCACGTCTGTGTCACCGAGGGTGAAGAGGGTGTACTTTAGGAATTAAGAATTACGAATTACGAATTGAGAATAAGAGGATTTTGAAATTTTGAGGGATTAATTGTAATATTGCACAAAATGACTACTTTTGTGCCGAACTTTTACAAAAATAATTATGGCTTACAATTTATTAAAAGGCAAAAGGGGAGTTATTTTCGGTGCATTGAACGATATGTCTATTGCATGGAAGGTTGCAGAAAAAGCAGTAGAAGAGGGAGCAACCATCACGCTGTCTAACACCCCGGTTGCTGTAAGAATGGGAGAAATCAGCGCTTTAGGAGAAAAATTAAATGCTGAAATTATCCCGGCAGATGCTTCCAATGTTGAAGATCTGGAAATGGTTTTTTCCAAATCAATGGAGGTTCTGGGCGGAAAAATCGACTTTGTTTTGCACTCGATAGGAATGTCGCCTAATGTACGCAAAAAACGTACTTATGATGACCTGGATTACGACTTATTAGAAAAAACATTGGATGTATCTGCCATTTCTTTCCACAAAATGATACAATCTGCCAAAAAATTAGATGCCATTGAACACGGAGGATCTATTCTTGCATTATCTTATGTAGCCGCCCAACGTACTTTCTTCGGGTATAATGACATGGCTGATGCCAAAGCAATACTGGAATCTATCGCCCGGAGTTTTGGTTATATTTACGGAAGAGAAAAAGGTGTCCGTGTGAATACAATCTCTCAATCGCCAACAATGACCACTGCCGGTAGCGGAGTAAAAGGGATTGACAATCTCCTGGATTTCTCAGAAAAAATGTCACCCCTGGGAAATGCCTCAGCTGATGAGTGTGCAGATTATTGCATTGTAATGTTCTCCGATCTCACTAAAAAGGTCACTATGCAAAACCTATTTCATGATGGAGGCTTCTCCAGTATGGGTATGAGTCTCCGCGCCATGAATCAGTATAGCAAGAGCCTGGATGAATATACAAATGAAGATGGCAAGATCATTTACGGATAAGTGAAAGAAATTTTGAATTTTGAATTCTGAATTTTGAATTAAAAAATAGAATTCGGGAATTTCAATTCAAAATTCAAAATTTAGAATTCAAAATTAATATCGGCTTATGTTGATCAAGATCTACCCTGAAAATCCCAATATCAAAGACATCTCCAAAGTAGTAGATGTTTTGCGTGACGGCGGATTGGTTATCTATCCGACCGATACAGTGTATGCTATTGGCTGTGATGCATTGAATGTCAGAGCAGTAGAAAAGATTTGCAAAATCAAAGGGATAGATCCTCAAAAAACCAATCTTTCCATCATTTGTTATGATCTCAGTAATATCAGTGAATATGCCAAGGTAGACAATGCGGTTTTTAAGCTGATGAAGAAAAATCTGCCTGGACCTTTTACATTTATCCTTAACGCAACCACAAATCTTCCTAAAATCTACAAAAACAGGAAAGAAGTAGGTATCCGTGTTCCTGACAACAATATCATCCGTACTTTAGTTAACGAACTGGGCAACCCGGTCTTAACCATGTCCATCCATGATGAAGATGAAGTAATCGAATATACAACAGATCCGGAATTGATTGATGAAAAATACGAAAATTTGGTAGATATCGTCATCGACGGCGGATATGGAGGTGTTGAACCCTCAACAATTGTTGATTGCAGAAATGCAGATCCGGAGATCATCAGGCAGGGAAAAGGGAAATTGATTCTATAAATTACGAATTAGGAATTACGAATTAAGAATTGGCTTACGCACAAAAAAATAATTCGTAATTCCTAATTCGTAATTCCTAATTCTTCAAAAGCGTTTCCGGATCCAAATATTTCTCTTCAATATCCTTGAAATATTTGTAAGTACAAACTTTCAATTCATCTGTAGCAGCATCGTCACAAACGATAATTCCTTTCGGATGCATTTGTAACATACTGATAGTCCACATATGATTTACTGGTCCCTCAATTGCATAATGCAAAGCACGCGCTTTGCTATGTCCGCTAACCATAATTAAAACTTCCTTTGCGTCCATTACTGTAGCAACTCCGACTGTTAATGCCAATCTGGGAACTTTATTGATATCGTTATCAAAAAAACGGGAATTAGCGATAACAGTATCCATTGCCAGCGTTTTGACACGTGTACGGGAAGCCAGAGAAGAACCGGGTTCATTGAATGCGATATGTCCATCCGGGCCAATACCACCTAAGAACAAGTCAACACCTCCGGATGCTTTTATCTTGGCTTCATATGCTTCACATTCAGCATCCAGGTCTTTGGCATTTCCATTTAGGATATTGACATTTTCTACCGGTATATCAATATGATGGAAAAAATTATCCCACATAAAGCTATAATAACTCTCCGGATGCTCTTTGGGAAGATTGACATACTCGTCCATGTTAAATGTAATTACATGTTTAAAAGACACAATGCCTTTTTTATGTAATTCAACAAGTTTTTTGTACATGCCAAGCGGAGATGAACCGGTAGGAAGTCCCAGAATAAAAGGTTTTTCTTTACTTGGATTGGCTATTCTGATTTTCGCTGCAACGTAGTTTGCCGCCCACTGCGACAAATTCTCGTAATTAGGTTGGATGACTAGTCTCATAGATCTACTTTTTTTAGTTAAAATTGGGGATGTTACTTTTTTTGCTGCGCCAAAAAAAGTAACCAAAAAAAGGCGCTTTTTGTCAAAATGAACTTGCTCAATCGCCTGCGGCTCTTTCGCTTCGGACAGAATTTTGACAGCAAGGTATACCCCCCAAACCCCCTTGGGGGATGTCCGGGCGTAAAGCCCGGGAGGGATTTTCATATTCTGTATAAATTGCATTTGGTGCAATTTTTGTGTTTGTTGCAATATTTGTAATGCATTGCGTCTCTACAGGACATTTGCAAAACAAACATCTGTAGCAATTATTTCAAAAAATCCCAACCTGCCGCGTGCGTCAGCGACCGGCCTTAGGAAAAAAGCGTGAAGAAAAATACGTCGTGGAGGCGTTAAAAACGAAAAACTGTTTGAGTGAAGCCGTAGGCGTAGCGAGTTTTTTTCGTTTAGCCGGAACGAAGTATTTTTTAGCTTTTTTCCGGCAGCCTTGAACTTTTTGTTACTTTTTGTTTCAAGACAAAAAGTAAGGCGACAAGAAAAAATGATCTTTACTACTTTTTGCATCAAAGCAAAAAGTAAGACTCCCGTACTGCCTTCGCTAAAGCAGCACACCCATCTTCTATCATCTTATCAGGAGCCTGTTTCATTTCCACAGGTTCCCCTATAATTTCCCATTGAGAATTCTCCGCAAACACTTTCAAGCGTTTGACAGCAGCACCTGCCCACGTAAAAGAGCCGAAATAGCCCAATTTACGATTCTTGATTTCTCTGCCTTCTATTTTTGAGATCAGGGATTCTATTTCCGGATACAACTGATTATTATATGTCGGCGAACCCAATATCAATGTATCATATTTGAAAATATCCCGTACAATGTAAGAAGGATGGGACTTAGAGACATTGTGCATGATAATATCTTTAATACCCTGTGCGGCCAATTCTGAGGCAATCATCTCAGCCATTTGTTCGGTGTGCCCGTACATACTTCCATATGCAATAACAACCCCGGGGTCGGCCTCATATTTACTCATTTTATCGTACAAAGAGATAACTTTTTTCAGATTTTCTTTTTCCGTCCATACCGGACCATGTGTAGAACAAATCATCTCTATGGGAACTTCAGAGAGGCGGTTCAATGCCTTTTGAACCGGAGAACCATACTTACCAACAATATTTGAATAGTAACGTACCATTTCATCCCAATATCTTTCAGGGCGAAGCTGACTATCAGTAACACCACCATTCAATGTACCGAATGTACCGAAAGCATCTCCTGAGAAAAGCATCTTTTTTGTCTTCTCATAAGTCATCATTGTTTCCGGCCAATGGATCATCGGGGTAAGATAAAATTGAAGCTGATGGTTGCCAAGCGACAATTCATCACCATCTTTAATAGCTGTTACTCCATTTGTAATACCATAATAGCCCTTCACCATATCCAAAGTACGGGCATTACCTACAATCTGTACCTCCGGATATTTATTTCTCAACAAACCCATTGTTCCGGAGTGATCCGGTTCCATATGATTGATAATCAGATAATCCAGGGATTTTCCGTTCAATGCTTTTTCCAGTTTGGAAAAAAATATCTCAGCATAACAAATATCTACGGAGTCAAACAAAGCCGTTTTTTCATCATTGATCAGGTATGAATTATAGGATACACCTTCCGGTAATGGCCACAAATTTTCAAACAAATATTTGGTACGATCGTTTACACCTAAATAGAAAATGTCTTTTTTAATTTCGATTGGTTTCATTTAGTAACAGGATTCGTTTTCTTTTTCATTGCCCGCCAGATCAACCATATGCCGCCAATAACAAAAGGAATACTTAATAATTGCCCCATATTGAGCAACATTCCGGCTTCAAAATCTTCCTGGTTATTTTTCAGGAATTCTACAAAGAAACGGGAAAGGAATATACCGATCAGAAATACTCCGAAAATGAGGCCCTCTTTTTTGTATGCATCTTTCTTCCAATACAACCACATGCACACAGCGAAGGTGATCAGATAACATATCGCTTCATATATTTGAGTAGGATGACAGGGCATGCTATTACAAGGAGGCATATACCATTCCCGGGAGCGAACAAAACTAAATCCCCAGGGAAGCGTAGTAGGATGTCCGTATACTTCAGAATTCATCAGATTTCCGAAACGGATGAAGGCTGCCGTCAATCCAACCGGAGTAACCAACCTGTCAAATGTCCACAACATGCTTTTATGGGTAATCCTCTTAGAATAAATATATATAGCGATGATAATCCCGATGGTTCCTCCATGACTGGCGAGACCTCCTTGCCAGATTTTAAATATTTCGATCGGATGAGCAAGATAATATGCCGGATCATAAAATAAACAATGACCCAAACGAGCTCCTACAGCTGTTGCGACGAAAACGTAGATAAAAAGTTTATCAAACCATTCATCTTTTAATTTTTCGTGTTTCCATATCCGGTAGACAAGGTAAGCACCTAAAGCAAAACCCAAGGCAAAAAGCAAACCGTACCAACGCACCTCCCGTCCTCCAAGCAAGGGTATTACTTCCGGGAAATGAAACCAGGCCGGGTCAACATTCCAATATACGGATAACAGCATATTTATACTAATTTTTTAATTAAATCTTCCTTATCTCCGTAGAGCATATCAACCGGTGGAATTTCGATCAATGTATAAGCACCCGGTCTTTGTTTAAAACTGGCACGAGCTGCCGAAACCAGAATCTGAGCAGTCAAAGCCGGATTATTGATCTTCATATTGAATTCAAATATCTGGTTTTGTGTTTCACCGGAAACACCTTTGCGAACTAAGTTTACACCATGTCCCATATCTTTCAAGTCATCAACCGAAGGTACCTGAAAAACATGTGTTTCATCATGTGCGAAATAATCATCAGCCTTAATATTGGAGGCAACAGTTTTGAAGTCAAAACCATCTTCCAATTCTATATACACCATCCGGCGATGAATGCCTGTCCCCAAAGGGATAGTCATAGACAAAGCAGCCTTCACTCCCTGAATGGCTTTTACAGCCACTGTATGTCCCATGCTCATACCCGGTCCGAAATTCGTATAAGTAATCCCTTTCGGGGCACAAGCTTCCAATAAAGTTCTGACAACCGAATCACTTCCCGGATCCCATCCGGCGGAAATTACTGCTACAGCATTATATGCAATGGCAACTTTTTCCAGTTCTTTACGAAGATCAACAATTCCTCCATGAATATCATAACTATCGACTGTATGAATACCCATCCGGAGAATTTCTTTAGCATAAGATGCTACACTGCGGGTAGGAGTACAAAGAATGGCCACATCTACCTTTTGTAGCTTTTTAATATCATCAGTTACTTCCAGATCTGCAATCTCCGCAGGTTTTTCGGAAGGATTTCTTCTCACAACTCCGGCCACTTCAAAATCCGGAGAGGATTGAAGGGCTTCCAATACATACTTTCCGATATTGCCATATCCTACAATGGCGGCTCTTATTCTTTTCATTCAAATTGTTTATTTTAAGCCACAAACTACATCTTTTTGTGCAAATTTATCGTTTGTATCGGCACAAAAGTAGTGAAATTATTTGAATCATCTGTTCTTTTGATGTAAAAGAAAGTAAAGAGAGGTACTGAAGAGGTACATAAAAAGCACTTCTAAATAAAAATCTCAAATATAATGATTATCTTTGTACGATGCTTCAAAAAACAACAGTCATATTATTTTCTCTGATTGTCAGTATTACTTTACTGATGCATGTTGTTTTGCCTCATCATCATCATGGTGGAATGCCTTGTTTTACTATTGTTGAAGGTTGTCATGGAGATACCGGAGACAGTGGTTGTTGCCAGGATCATAAAGATACGCATAGTAATTGCTGTTCACATGAAAACCATGACCACCCATCCGGAGAAAAATGCAATTCCTGTGTCCTGGATCAATTGGTAATTGTTGACAGCAATCATGATCATGGAAAAACCTGTTGCATGTTATGTGATCATCATCACCATTCTTCCGATTTTGTACAAGCAGTCCTCTTCGCTGTTGTTTCATTCGATTTTTCTTTACCGGACCCACCCAAAGAGTTCCGGCAAACACCCAACCTGACTAACTACCATTCTGTCCTTACAAGCCAGCATCTGGGCTTCCGGGCACCTCCTTTCTGTTAAATTTAATTTTGAATTTTGAATTCTAAATTTTGAATTGACGCAAACCGAACGTTATCGAGTTTACTTAATGACTGAAATAAGAAAGATTTCTGACTATTCGTTTTAATTCGTTCGAATTTGCGTCAAAAAAAAGTCAAAACAAATTTATTTTAACAGGATTATTTATGAAAAAGATATTTTTTATGATAGCCATCTTCGGGCTATTTATCGGAGGATGTAATCATCGTCATGATCATGATCATAATCATGAACACAATGAACACGATCATGAAGATCATGCTCATGAAAATCATACAGATGAAGGAGAAAAAGAAGAGAATGAAAATGTGGAAACTCTTGGAAACACGATCATTTTCACTCACGAACAAGCTGGCAAGATTGATTTTGCCACAGCACTACCTGTCAAGCAAAATTTCGGGCAAGTCATCAAAACCACTGCCCAGATACAATCTTCTCAAGATGATGAAAATATCATCTCGGCCCGCACCAGCGGTATCGTTATGATGGAAGGGAATTCTATTGTTGAAGGGAAAAATGTATCTGGCGGACAATACTTATTCAGCATTTCCGGAGCAGGAATGGCTGATAACAATGCAAACGTTCGCTTTATAGAAGCCCAAGCCAATTATTTGAAAGCAAAAGAAGACTATGAACGGGCTCAGGATTTGGTGAAAGAAAAAATCGTTTCCGACAAAGATTTTCTTCAGATAAAAAGCACATACGAAACAAGTAAAGCTGTTTACGACAATCTGCACAAGAACTTTTCGGCAAACGGGCAACGTGTTGCCAGTCCAGGCAACGGATACATCAAACAACTGTTTGTTTCCAATGGACAATTTGTTTCCGAAGGACAAGCGCTTCTTCGTATTTCCAAAAACAAAACATTGATACTGAAAGCTGATGTACAATCCAAATATGTATCAATATTACCCTTTATATCATCTGCTAACATCCGTAGTACTGACAAAAAAATGACCTATTCGCTGGAGGATATGAACGGAAAACTTCTATCCTTCGGGAAAAGTTTATCAAATGACAATTATATGATTCCGGTCAGCTTTCAAATCGACAACAAAGCAGGATTCATTCCCGGCAGTTTTGTGGAAATTTTTATCCGTACAAAATCAGAAAAACAAGTACTTACAATACCTAATGATGCGCTAACGGAAGAACAAGGAGTATTCTTTGTTTATGTTCAGCTTGCTCCCGAACACTTCGAAAAAAGAGAAGTAAAAACAGGAGTAACTGATGGAATATGCACCGAAATTATTTCTGGCATAAGTGATAGTGATGAAGTTGTGATAAAAGGAGCTATTTCTGTAAAGTTGGCACAAGCTTCGGGGGTGCTGGATCCTCATGCAGGGCACGTTCATTGAAATTACGAATTAGGAATTACGAATTAGGAATATATAATGTTATGAGAGATAGTAATGTTGTTATTAAGAAGAGTTATGATTTTGCTATTCGCATCATCAAATGTTATAAATATATGACAATAGAAAAGAAAGAATTTGTACTTTCTAAACAACTTTTGCGTTGCGGGACATCCATCGGTGCTAATGTAGAAGAAGCTATTGGAGGACATTCCAGAAAAGATTTTCATGCAAAACTATCCATCGCATATAAAGAAGCAAGAGAAACTCATTATTGGTTGAGACTTTTAAACGACACTGATTTTCTTGAACAAAAAATGACCAGTTCATTATTAGTCGATTGCGATGAACTCTTAAAAATCATTGGCAGTATCACTAAATCTCTCAAAGAACAAAATCTGAATCCCAATTCGTAATTTCTAATTCGTAATTCGTAATTAAAAAAATCATGTTAAATAAAATCATACAATTTTCCCTCAACAACAAATTATTTGTATTGCTGGGAGCCGTAATCCTGGTTATTACAGGAGTTTATACGGCAGAGAAAATGGATATTGATGTCTTTCCCGACCTTACGGCACCCACGGTTGTCGTTATGACTGACGCAGAAGGAATGGCCTCCGAAGAAGTAGAAAGACTGGTTACTTTTCCTATTGAAACAGCAGTTAATGGAGCCACAGACGTACGCCGTGTGCGCTCTGCCTCCATGCAAGGTTACTCTTTTGTCTGGGTAGAATTTGACTGGGGTACAGATATTTTCAAAGCCCGCCAGATCGTGAGTGAAAAAATGGTTACTATTGCAGAAACAATGCCGGGAGGAATTCAACCCATACTAGCACCACAATCCAGTGTGATGGGAGAAATCCTGTTCATCGGACTACAATCTGATTCAACTTCATTGATGGAGTTAAGGACTTTAGCGGAATGGACTGTCAAGCCGGTTATTCTGGCTACAGGAGGCGTTTCGCAGGTAACTATTATCGGAGGAGATTACAAACAATACCAGGTACTGGCCAATCCTCAGTTAATGAAATATTACAAAGTCAGCATGCAGGAAATGGAAACTGTGTGCGCCAACATCAGTAAAAATTCATCCGGAGGAATTGTCAGAGAATATGGTAATGAATATGCTGTCAGAGGGATGGCACGAACATCAGACCTGGAGACATTGGGCAATTCATTGGTAAAAATGAATAATGGTCAGCCGGTCTATCTGAATGATGTGGCAGATGTTGTTATCGGCAGTGCAGTCAAAATGGGAACTGCCTCACGGGATGCCAAACCGGCTGTTATTATTTCTATTTCCAAACAACCGAATGTCAATACACTGAACGTCACCCGGAATATCGAAAAAAATCTGGAGGAACTGCAAAAAACATTACCTCAGGACGTAAAAATGGATACAAAAATATTCCGGCAGGCCGATTTCATTGAAACTTCCGTAAACAATGTTACCAAAGCATTGATTGAAGGAGCCATTTTTGTTATTATCATTCTTTTTCTCTTTTTAGGGAGTTTCCGGACGACTTTGATTTCGGTAATAGCCATTCCCTTGTCATTGCTGGGCTCAATCATTGTTCTTAAAATGATGGGGATGAACATCAACACCATGAGTCTTGGAGGTATGTGTATTGCTATCGGCTCTCTGGTAGATGACGCAATCATTGATGTTGAGAATGTATATAAACGGCTGAAACAAAACCATCAAAAACCGGCATCCGAACGACTGTCCGTTTTTTCTGTGGTTTTTGATGCCTCCCGGGAAATCCGGGCTTCAATCCTGAATGCCACTCTGATTATCATTGTTGCATTTATTCCATTGTTTTTCCTTTCCGGCATGGAAGGGAGGATGTTGAAACCATTAGGAATTGCTTATATCGTTTCTTTATTTATGTCATTGGTTGTTGCCATGACACTTACTCCTCTTTTATGTAAGTTGTTGTTATCCGGCGACAAATATCTGGAGAAAAATGCAAAGGATAAATGGTTGGTAAGGAAACTGACATCTGCTTATCAACATTCTCTGGAATGGGCTTTAAAATATAGAAAACCGGTTTTAATCAGCACTGTTGCTCTTTTTGTTATTGCAATGATCATTTCCCTGAATATGGGACGCAGCTTTTTACCAGAATTCAATGAAGGAGCATTGACAATCTCTGCCGTTTGCAAACCAGGTGTCTCGCTGGATGAAAGTGACCGGTTGGGAACATTGATGGAAAAAGAGTTGCTAAGTATCCCGGAAGTAAAGACTACAGCCAGACGTACCGGAAGAGGAGAATTGGATGAACATTCACAATCGACCAACGGTGCGGAAATTGATGTTAATTTTGTATTAGGAAAACGTTCGCAGGAAGCATTCATGGCAGATGTACGTAGCAAATTAGCATCTATACCAGGAGTAGCAACCACCGTCGGCCAACCTTTGGGTCACCGCATTGACCATATGCTTTCCGGTACACGTGCCAATATCGCCATCAAAATTTTCGGAAATGACCTGAACAAACTTTTCACTTTAGGAAATCAGATACAACAAAACATTGCAGATATTCCCGGCTTGGCAGATGTAAGCGTGGAACAACAGACAGAAGTTCCCCAATTACAAATCCGGGCAAACCGTGCTATGCTGGCGCGCCATGGTATCAGCATGGAAGATTTCAATCGTTTTGTATCATTGGCATTCGCAGGGGAAAAACAGGCTGAAATCTTCGAAGGACAACAAAGTTTTGACTTGATTTTAAAATTCAATGAAGATTATACCCAAAATATGGAAGGTATCAAGTCTGCATTGATTGACACTCAGAATGGAGGAAAAGTCCCTCTGGAAGAAGTAGCAGAAATCATTTCGACAACAGGACCTAATTCTATCAGCCGGGAGAATGTACAACGAAAAATAGTGGTTTCTGTGAATGTAGCCGAGAGAGATCTTAGCGGAGTTGTCAATGATATCAGGAAAAATGTAGAGAAAAACATTTCCCTCCCGGAAGGTTATCGCATAGAGTATGGAGGACAGTTTGAGAGTGCTCAGAATGCATCAAGAACACTCCTACTGGCATCAGCACTGGCGATCGGGATTATTTTCCTGCTACTGTATCATGAATTTAAAAACACCAAACTGGCAGGGATAATTCTGATCAACCTCCCTCTGGCACTGATCGGAGGAGTATTTGCGGTCTTCTTTTCTTCAGGAGTAATCAGTATTCCATCTATCATCGGATTTATTACTTTGTTTGGAATTGCAACCAGGAATGGTATTTTGCTGGTATCCAATTATCAGCATTTACAAAAAAATAAAGTTCCGTTACATGAAACGATTATCAAAGGCTCTACTGACCGTCTCAATGCTATCCTGATGACTGCATTGACAGCAGGTTTAGCCCTGCTACCTCTTGTTTTCAGTGGAGATAAGCCAGGAAATGAAATACAAAGTCCGATGGCAGTAGTGATCCTGGGAGGATTATTCACATCAACATTATTGAATATCTATATTGTGCCGATGATATATAGTGCATCTTTTTTGCAAATAGATAAGGAACAAAAGAGAAAAATAAGAGAAGTATAAGAGAAGTATAAAGAGTTTATATTTTTAGCATTTGATTCGATGAAAAAAAATATCAGTATATTATTATTAATATGTTCTGCTTCATATGTAATGGGGCAGAACATTGAAAATGTGCTACAGGAGGTAGAATTAAACAACACCGTCCTGTCAGCACTCAAAAAGCAGGTTGAAGCAGAAAAGGCAGGAAACAAATCCGGAATCTATCCTGAAAACCCGGAAGTAGAATACCATTATCTATGGGGAAATGAGGAGGAACCGGGTAACCGGACAGATTTCAGTGCATCACAGAGGTTTGATTTTCCAACCAGTTACTATCATAAAAAGAAAGTCTCGGATGGAAAAAATCAACAAGTAGAACAAAAATACAGGATTGAAAGAAAAAACGTATTATTGGAAGCCAAACAGGTTTGCATTCAATTGATTTATCAAAATGCATTACTTGGAGAACTTCAGAATCGATTATCACATGCCCAGGAAATCGCAGGAGCATATCAAAAGAGGTTTGACAAGGGAGAAGTCAACATTCTGGAGAATAACAAAGCAAAACTGAACCTGTTAAATGCCCAGAAAGAAATCAATACAGCAACAGCAGAAAAACAAAGCTTAGAGGCTGAGTTGCTTCGTCTGAATGGAGGTAAAGAAATTTCTTTTCCTGTAACATCCTATGATCCGGTTCCACTTCCTTCGGATTTTAAGCAATGGTATGCTGATAATCATATCAACAATTCACTTTTACAATATCTGGAACAAGAAACTGCCATCAATAAACAAAATGAAAAATTACAACGATCAATGAACCTACCCAAACTCTCCATTGGATATATGAGTGAAAAGGTACGAACAGAACAATTTCAGGGGGTTACAATCGGAATGTCTATTCCCTTATGGGAAAACAAAAATACAGTCAAACAAATCAAAGCACAGACGATTGCATCACAAGCAGCATCGGATGATGCAGAAAACCGGCAATACAATCAAAGCAAAGCATTGTATGAAAAGGCAGGCAGGTTGAATGAAACGTTAATTACCTACAAGGAATATATGAATAACATCAACAGCTCAGACCTCTTAAAGAAAGCGCTTGATGCAGGGGAGATTTCGCTGATTGAATATATGACTGAACGGGGAATTTATTATGAGACTGTTAATTATGTATTGGGAACAGAGAGGGATTATCAGTTGCTTGTAGCAGAACTGAAAGAATGGGAGTTGTAATAATTATTTTCAGAGAGAATAGATATAATATTTAAAAAGATTAATTTTCATTGCTATGTTGATATTGATTTCTTATCTACCTTGCCAGTATGGATATCTCTTTATTTATAAGAAAATCGAAGCCAACTGTGAAAGTTTACTTTCAAAGATTACCGAAGCGTATCCTATTATTATACAAACTTAGATAAAAATCACGGACTATAGCGCCTTTGTATAAAAATGATATCCTGACAGATTTCAAAACCTATCAGGATATTTATTAAGAAAAGTTATTCTATTTCCTCAAAATCGCCCGGTTTCCATGAACCGTCGAAAGCAGGCGCTTCAGGTCCATAAATCCGGAAATAGGAGAACCAACCCTTATTGGGTATAGTTTGAATCCAAACGTTTTCTTTACCGGCAGGGGCTTTGGGGCCGAAATACAAATCGACAGTAGCGCCTTTCTGGTCTTTCAGTTCAAACATCGAACGCAGGGCTGCTTTGTTTTGTTCAGTAGCAATTTCGCTGCGGGTTTCATTATCATAAATGGTTATCGACCAGAATAACTTGCCCGGAACCGGTTGCGGAACCGTCAATTTATAGGTTTTACTTCCGTCCAGATATTTTCCGGTATTATCCTTTAAACCTAACCA
>JAVBMQ010000083.1:0-11886 GCA_031552335.1 Bacteroidales bacterium
AATACAAACATAAAGGGACTGTGCCCATTTGCGCTGCTACCGAAACTCCAAACAAAGACCAGATATAACGTACCAGGGGATTACGGGATTCATGCATATTTTCTAATAAAGGAAAAATAATAATGATGGAAAGTACTGCTACATAACTTAATTGAAAACTGACATCGAACAGGTACAAAGGATTATATAATAACATCAGAAATGCAGATGCAAAAACAAGATTCAAGGTCAGTGATTTTTTCCCTAACATATCTCCTACTCCATAAAAAGTAAGCATAGAAGCCGCTCTGACAACGGAAGGGGATAGTCCGGTAACGAAAGCAAACAACCAGATACATAGCAAAATCAATAACTGACGGATGATTTTTGATTTCCTGCTGTTGCCCATAAAAGCAAATGAGAATGACAACATGGCAAATATAATTTGCACATGTAATCCACTGATTGCTATTAAATGAGACACTCCGGAGGATGAAAAAGTTGTCTTCGTTTCAGTATCCAACATATCTTTATAACCTAACAACATAGCAACTCCCAAGGCATACGACCTATCACTTAAACCTAGGGTCTGCATGGTCTCAGCCAAATGCCTCTGACACTTCAGGGCAAGTGTTCTCAAGCCAGGATGATGTGCGGATAATTTCCATTGACTGTTGCGAACAAATCCTTTAGCTGCATAGCCTTGCTTTTTCAAGTATAGATCATAATCAAATTCAACTTTTTCTTTAGACGGCAATAATGGATCGAACATACATCTGAAAACGATTTCATTGCCGGGCAGCAAACCCAATGAAAGAGAATCTTTGGGAAGATACAGGATTACACGGGAATCGACTAACTGACACAACGAATCGTCCCGGATTGACAATAATTGAACTTTGCACAAAACTGTTTTATTTTTTTCCACAGGATATTCCATCAATACTCCCTTGTATAGTAAATCCGGATCTGATCGTTCCCAGTTTGTTTGCTGCAAAGTCTGTTGCATCAGGAATCCTCCACAGGAAAAACAAAAAAGTGATATAAACATGCCTGGTATCCAGCGGTTACTGTAGGTCTTTTTTAAGTAAAACGAGAGAGTAAAGACACTTGCAGACAAAAGAATTCCAATATAAAATATCAGGGAATTATTCCATGTATACGAAAGAATCATCCCGATAACAAGAGGGAAAAGCAAACGCAAAAAAGGCATTTGGTGTAAGGTTTGGTTATGTAGCATGTGAAAAAATTTCTTATAACATCTTCAATTCATGTATGGTTTGTATGGGATTATCTGATTTAAATACAAAACTGCCGGCCACCAGTACATCAGCTCCGGCTTCTATCAGGCGCTTACCTGTTTCCATATTGACACCACCGTCTACTTCAATCATTACATTCAGATTTTTTTCCTGAATCATAGACTTCAGGCGTGCCACTTTTTCTATGGAATGTTCAATAAAATGTTGTCCGCCAAAACCCGGATTAACTGTCATCAGCAAAACCATATCCAGATCACACAGGATATCTTCCAACAAAGATACCGGAGTGTGGGGATTCAGAGTAACAGCTGCTTTCATTCCGGCCTCCCGGATTTGTCCGACTACCCGGTGCAAATGTGTACAGGCTTCATAATGAACATTCATCATATATACTCCGGCATCCTTGACCCTTTGTATGAACTTTTGAGGTTCTGTTATCATCAGATGTACATCCATTGGTTTTTTACATATTCCGGAAATAGCTTCGATAACAGGAAATCCGAATGATATATTGGGGACAAAAACTCCATCCATCACATCCAAATGAAGCCAGTCGGCCTCACTCCTGTTAATCATCTCAATGTCTTTTTCAAGATGCAGAAAATCAGCCGATAGTAATGAAGGAGCTACTTTATGATCCATAGTATAAATACTGAATTTTTGTTACGCAAATTTACGAACATTTTCTCAATATTCAAATTCTTCTTTTATTTTCAGTGGCTTGTTTTAAAATAATCTGTAAAAAGATAAAAAACAGGCATTTGAAAAGGGCAAATGCAATTTCCAAAAACACATTTACAAGCAAAACTAAAAAATACAGTTTAAAAACTAGACAAAATAGTTGTATAACTAAAAATTATAGTTATATTTGCAACATGTAACTTTCAAATGAAAATATCATGAAGCAATTAACTGCGAAAGAAGAGGAAATTATGGGCATTTTCTGGAAAAAAGGTCCTCTGTTTGTTAAACAATTGATGGACGAATATGAAGCACCCAAACCTCATTACAATACGCTCTCTACCATCGTACGGGGATTGGAAGAGAAAGGATATATAGGATACAATGCATTTGGCAATACCTATCAATATTATGCATTGATTTCAGAAGAAGAATATCACCGGAAAACATTGAAAGGTGTTATCTCCAAATATTTCGATAATTCTTATACCCGTGTGGTTTCGACCCTGATCGAAGAGGAAGATATTTCCATTGATGAACTTCAGGATCTGATCCGGAAAATCAAACAACAAAAACAGTGATGGCTACTTTTATCCTATACTTAGTCAAATCTTCACTTTGTTTGTTGCTATTTTATGTATTCTACAAAGTGTTGCTGAGCCGGGAAACTTTCTTCCGATTCAACCGATTCGTATTACTGGTCGGAATGATTGTTTGTGCAGTTCTTCCATTAGCTGAGATAAAAACAAAGACAATCAATATCTGGCAATTGCCCATGACAAGTTTGGAAGCTACCTTATCAGGAGCGGAATCAGAGTCTACCCAAATTCAAAAAACTGAAGAACTTTCCCAAAGCATAGGATTGACAAAATCAACACAGGAAAATGCGCTATGGAATGGTATGGAACAAAATAAGAAGTCGTCTATTTCTCCAACCTCCATCATATTCATTGTCTACAGCATAGGATTATTGATCACCTTTGCCCTTTTTACTATTGCTGTCTTCCGGATGAGCTATCTGATCCGCAAAGGAAAGAAACAAAAAGAAGAAAATTATACTTTAGTGTTAGTCAACAATAAAATTTGTCCGTTCAGTTTCGGAAAATACATTGTTATTTCGGATGCAGACTACTTCAATCATCCGGATGAAATACTAACACACGAAAAAGTACATGCCCGTAAATGGCATTCCTTAGACTTACTTTTCACAGAATTGTTTATCCTCCTGTATTGGTTCAATCCTGCCGTCTGGCTCTTAAAGAAAGAATTACAGGATGTCCATGAATATGAAGCTGATCTTGGGGTACTCCAACAAGGTATCAATGCAACTAAATATCAACTTTTACTTGTGAAAAAAGCTGTCGGCGCAAGGTCCTACGCTATTGCCAACAGCTTCAATCAAAGTAAGCTTAAAACAAGGATTACTATGATGTTAAAAAGAAAATCAACGAATTGGGCGAGACTCCGGCTGGTGCTGATGGCTCCCCTCGCAATGGCTTTATTACAAGCTTTTGCCAATCCGGAAGTGACCGGAATCAAAGAATCGCTCGACAGCAGCGAAGGTACAACAATTTTGCAAAATGACCAACCGGGTACGAAAGAATATTTCGACCGGAAAGTTGATGAACTTCTTAAAAAAACGGGAAATGATCTCGGCTCTGATTCGAAGGATTATAGAGTTGTTCTAAGCCAGAAAGAAAAACCTTATAAGTATTATTTTCAACAAATAGACCGAACTGAAAATAAACTGAACAATTACACGACACTCACAGAAAAAGAGTTTAGAGAATTCGTATGTTCAGAACTACTGAATCAGGCAAGGAAAGAGATAAAAAAAGGAGGATTAACACCTCAACTCGTCTTTGTGCAAATTGATCCGGATGTTCCTGCGGAAAGAGTAAATGAACTGCTGGAATCTATTGCTAAAGTAAACGAAGAAATCAACACAATGCTGGGAAAAACGGAAATATATTCCGAGACAAAACGAATTACAGTGAAGGATATCATCCCTTTTGATCCAGTCCTTGTAGCAATTAATGAAAGAGGGCCGCTATTTTCATGCTATAAAGATTTCGATACAAAACTTTCAAAAGAAGAGATAAAAGTTAAAGTAGCTGTCAAATTTACAGCTCCTAAAATTACAAAAAAGGCTGATTCCTCTCAAGAAAAGAAAGCAAGAAAATTTAAACCGCCTAAAATTGTGAAGGATACTATAATAAGTTTTGTAGGTTATTAAAAGGAGGTATTTCAAAAGTCATTTAGCCACGAATTTCACGAATCAGTACAAATTATTTTTTCTGATAATCAACAAAATATAAAAATGTAAATTCTCCAATTCGCGTAAATTCGTGGCTTTTTGACATACCCTGTTTTATTTTCCCCATATTTTCTCAGTCATTTTTCATTTCTCACGAATAATCCCTACCTTTGCAGCTTAAAACTAACGGTACATAATTTATGGCTGAAACAAACTTTGCCCCCGAAGAGGAAAAACAATCTCTCAATTTCATAGAAGCTATTGTCGAAAAAGACCTGGCAGAAGGTAAAAATAACGGAAAAATACAAACCCGTTTTCCGCCGGAACCAAATGGTTATTTGCATATCGGACATGCTAAAGCTATCTGTATAGATTTTGGGATTGCCCAAAAACATGGTGGTATCTGCAACCTCAGGTTCGATGATACAAATCCTATCAAAGAAGATGTTGAATATGTAGACTCAATCAAAGAGGATATTCAATGGCTGGGATTCCAATGGGGTAATGAATATTATGCTTCCGATTATTTTCAGGAATTATGGGACTTTGCTGTTGCTTTGATCAAAAACGGTAAGGCGTATATCGACGAACAATCAGCTGAGGAAATTGCCAAACAAAAAGGAACTCCCACACAAGCAGGAACAGATAGTCCTTTCCGTAACCGCCCGGTTGAGGAAAGTCTGGCTTTGTTCGAAAAAATGAATACCGGAGAAATTCCCGAAGGAGCGATGGTGCTAAGAGCTAAAATAGATATGGCTTCATCTAATATGCACTTCCGGGATCCGATCATTTACCGGGTGATCAAACATCCGCATCATAGAACGGGCACTACCTGGAAGGCTTACCCCATGTACGATTTTGCTCATGGAGAAAGTGATTATTTCGAAGGAGTAACACATTCTATCTGTACATTGGAGTTTGTTGTTCACCGCCCATTATACGATTGGTTTATTGATGAATTAAAAAAAATCCGTCCGCAAGACGGAGAATATCGTCCGAGACAATATGAATTCAACCGTTTGAGTCTGACTTATACGGTGATGAGTAAAAGAAAATTACTGCAACTGGTACAAGAAGGCTTAGTCAATGGATGGGACGATCCGCGAATGCCTACTCTATGCGGCTATCGCAGAAGAGGTTACACCTCTGATTCTATCCGTAATTTTGTTAAACGGATCGGATATACCAAATTTGACGGTATTATTGATGTAGCGCTTTTGGAGCACTCTATCCGGGAAGATCTGAATGTAAAAGCTCCGCGCGTATCAGCTGTAATCGATCCTGTCAAATTAATCATTACCAATTATCCGGAAGGACAAGTGGAAATGATGGAAGCCATCAATAATCCTGAAGATGAAAGCATGGGATCGCATGAAATCGAATTCACCAAAGAACTCTATATCGAACGTGAAGACTTCATGGAAGACGCTCCCAAAAAATATTTCCGGTTGACTCCCGGACAGGAAGTCCGTCTTAAAAATGCATATATCGTATTATGTACAGGTTGTAAGAAAAATGCCGCCGGAGAAATCGAAGAAATCTATGCTACATATGATCCGATGACGCGAAGTGGCATGCCCGACAGCAACCGCAAAGTAACAGGTACTTTGCATTGGGTTTCTGCAGAGCATAGCATCCCGGCTGAAGTCAGATTATATGACAGGCTTTTCCTTGCCGAAAATCCAAGCGAAGAAAAAGATAAGGATTTCAGGGAACTATTGAATCCCGATTCTTTACAGATCCTTACCAATTGCCGGGTGGAAAAAGAATTATCCAAAGCCAAACCTTTAGATAGTTTTCAATTCCAACGTCTCGGTTATTTCAATGTGGATCCGGATAGTAAAGACGGAAAACTGATCTTTAACCGGACTGTTCCATTAAAGGATACATGGAGTAAAATCAAAAACAAAGAATAACTCATTGAATTAATTCTTCATTTTTAATGCCCAATTTCAATTTCAATAATTTCGAAGAAGAAGAAGATAACGCCTATTCGGATGCTTTTAACCAATGGGATGAGGCCCGAAAAAACGGTATTCTTCCGGGATATTATGATCCGGACGACTTGTGTGAGATCATAGATACCTACCTTTCTATGGATGATGTGGAAGAATGTCAATTCGTCATCAAGCATGCATTAAAAATCCATCCACACAATGAAGACATGGTTTATGATATCATGCAGATATTGGATGATTATGAGCTTTGGAACGATTTATTGGAGTTGACTATCAATTACAAATATCTGGAACAAGTATGGACATCTGGTCACCGGCTCACAGCTTTGTTACATCTGGGAATGGAAGACGAAGCCTTTACCTGTTTCAGACAAGCCAAAAAGAAATTTGCCAAAAACAAAGAGGACCTGTCTATTATCTACCAGGCCATGTCAGAATCATTATATGATGTGGACTTGTATGAAGCCGCTATTGATGTGATAGACGAAATATTACCCCAAATAGACGGAAAAGGAAACGAAGATTTATTCTGGATACAACTACAATGCTATTTATCCATGAAAGACAAGGAAAATGTAGAAAAAATAGCAGATTATCTCCTCAATCTGAATCCGATGGATGGTGAGACCTGGAGTCGTTTGGGTTTAATTTTCAAAGAAATAGGAGAAAAAGAGAGATCCATAGAAGCTTTTGAATTTGCCGATTCTCTGGGAAAAAGAGAGCCTGTCGATATCCTGAATCTTATTTATTCGTATAAAGAAAATGGAAATTTTCTGAAAGCTCTGGAAAAATCTGATGAGTATCTGGAGCATTCTCCCGAAGATTATATTATCAATCTCTTAGCCTCCAATATTTGTATTGAAATGGAAGAATGGGGTAAAGCTTTGAAATACATCGAACAGGCTCTCAAAACGGATCCTTCTTCCAACTACCTTTATCTGTATAAGAGTAAATGTCTTCTCAAACTGGGGGAAATAAAAAAAGCGATCAATACACTGGAAGATGGTCTCAAAAACACCAATGATGAAACCGGAGAAATAAAAAAACAACTGGAAGCGTTGAGAAAAGATTATCCGGAATATTAGAAAGTTGAGAATTGACGTCAAGCCGAATGCTATCAAGTTTACTTGAATCGAAAATCGACATAAGCCAATGGCTGAGAGAGAAGGAAATCAAGACCGCGAAGCGAAATTAATTAAAAATTAAGAATCATAAAAATGGAAGTATTTGGATCTATGCAGGAGATGATTACTTATTTTGGAAGTATTCCTCCAATGTATATTTATTTAGTAGTGTTAGGTTTAATGGCTATAGAAAGTTCATTTATTCCTTTCCCTTCTGAGATTATAATTCCTCCGGCAGCCATGCTGGCGGCAACACCACAAGGAGCAAACGTAAGTTTGGTTATGATTTTTATTGCTGGCACCGTAGGTTGTTTGTTGGGAGCCTATGTAAATTATTACCTGGGGAAATACCTGGGTCGTCCGGTAATTTATAAATTGGCAGATACCCGCTTAGCACATGCCTGTCTCGTGGATGTCGAAAAAATAGAAAAGGCTGAAAATTATTTCAATAAACATGGAAAAGCTTCCACTTTTATAGGAAGATTAATCCCGGTTATCCGCCAATTTATTTCAATTCCCGCAGGAATGTCAAAAATGAATGTCGGACAATTTTCTTTATATACATTTTTAGGTGGCGGACTTTGGAATATAGTCTTGATTCTTCTGGGTTATTTCGTCTTAATACAGGGGCTGGACTTATTTGACAAATATTTTGCTGAATTATCCATAATTTTATTGGTTCTGGGTAGCTTATTTATCCTTTATCTGGTTTATAACGGAATTAAAAAAGGAAAGAAAAAAACGACCTGATTTTATTACTTCCGGAGTCAGTTAAAATAATTAGCCACAATTTTTCCTAAGGCAGAAGGTCTTTAATAGTAGCATAGCAACGGCCAGTCATATTCAGAAAATATGCGCCTTTGCGCCCAAAGGGCGCTCCCTATGTAAGCAGTGGCTCTAAGCCACTGTATTAAAGAGGCTTCCTCCAATTAGCCTGCAGAGCAGGCATCTGTCATTACTAAAAGCCTGCTCTGCAGGCTCGTTGGGTAAGTGGCATTTTAAATACAGTGGCTTAGAGCCACTGCTTACATAGGGAGCGCCCTTTGGGCGCAAAGGCGCATATTTTCTGAATATGACTGTCCGTTGACTTATGTTAATATTAAGGAACTTCAGCTTTAGAGGGAATAGAAAAAGTCATTAAATCAATTATATGAATCAACACAAAGTTTCCTTTTCAATTATTATTTTTGCATTGACTATATTTTCAACAATGCTATATGCCAACGAACCTTTTGGTATTAAAAATTTAAAGGTAGAATATGTTGAAATGCCTTTGGGAATGGACGTTGAATGCCCCCGCTTCAGTTGGCAAATGGACTCACAAACACCCGGATGTTATCAAACAGCATATAGAATTATTGTAACAGATGAAGCAGGTGAAAAAGTATGGGATTCGGAAAAGATAAAAAGTGACCTTTCTTTGAATATTTCATATGCAGGAAAAGCTCTGAAACCTTGTACCCGCTATTATTGGGATATCACAGTCTGGGATCACAAACAAAAGAAACAAACTGCTGCATCCTGGTTTGAAACAGGATTGATGAATCCCGATCCGGCGCTTTCGGCCTGGGATGGAGCTTGTTGGATAGGAGGGACAGACAATGACATGGTATTATATTCTGATTACTTCCCTGTTTTCAAAATCAATGTTGCATTACAGTTAGAAAAGAAAACACATAGTCTCAAGGCTGGTTTTATGTATGGTGTGAACGACCATCGCTTACTGGATAAAAATAAAAACCTGTATCAGATGGAAAGTCCCCTGGATAGTTCTTATATTTTAATGGAATTGGATATAAGTCCGTTACAAACCAAAGAAAATGCTTTGCTACATATATACAGAAGAGGATATAGTCCGCAAGACAAAAAGGATACGCCCCTGAAAAGTTTTCCTGTCCCTTTGGAAATCATCAACGAGAAGAATCAGTATGACAAACATACTTTGTTTATTTCCTGTGTATTAGGTGACACACATATTTATATTGATAACGAAAAAGAAGAACATTTAATTGGAAGAATAAACCTGAATCCATTAGGTCAGGGTGGCGACTTCATTGCGTTTCCGGTAATAGCAAATATCGGATTTTATGTTCCGGAAAAACAAAGCGCTTATTTTTCTGACATACAAATACGAAATTTCCGAAGTCCGTCGAATATATTATATGAAGCATATCAATCTCCGATACAAATAAAAGGAGAAAATAAAGAGATTTTTCTGATTTTCGATCCGAGCCACAATGCAATGCCTATGTTGCGTACTACTTTTTCCACCTCACAAACTACTGTCAAAAAAGCCCGGTTATACGTTACTGCCCGTGGTATTTATGAATGTTACCTGAATGGCAAAAGAATCGGGAATGATTATTTCAATCCGGGTCTGACCCAATATAATAAAACACATGTATATCAAACCTATGATGTAACTGCCGATATTGTTCCAGGGAAAAATGCTTTGGGCGCCATCCTGGGCGAAGGATGGTGGAGCGGGGAAAGTACTTTTATGGGTGAGTTCTGGAATTTCTTCGGAGACAGACAATCTCTTCTGGCAAAACTGGTTATCACATATACTGATGGTAAAAAAGATGTGATTGTAAGTCATCCGGATACATGGAAATATTATAACAATGGCCCCATCATTTATGGTAGTTTTTTTCAGGGAGAAATATACGATGCAACCAAAGAATCAGCTGTGAAAAATTGGAATTCAGCCTCTTATGATGATTCCGGATGGAAAAAAGCGACAGAAGCAGGTCTGGAAGGACATATCAGTAAAGATGAACAAAACAAATCGGCCAATATGCCTATGGTAAACGACTACACACACTTGTCTCTCACCGGACAATTCGGAGATGCCGTAAAAAAAATCAAAGAACTTACAGCTATTTCTGTAGATGAAGTACGGCCGGGTGTTTTTATCTACGATATGGGACAAAATATGGCCGGTATCCCGAAAATAGACTTGAAAGGAATGAAACCCGGACAAGAAATTATCCTACGTTTTGCAGAGGTCCGCTATCCGGATTTACCCGAATACAAAGAAAACGCAGGTATGATCATGCTTGAAAATATCCGGGCAGCGATGGCACAGGATATTTATATCTGTAAAGGTGGAAATGAAACCATTCATCCCCATTTCACATTTCATGGTTATCAGTATGTGGAAATAACAGGGATAGAGCATGCTCTTCCTTTGGATGCCGTAAAGGGAGAAGTATTAAGCTCTGTGTCGGAAATTGTTTCCAGCTATGAAACTTCCAATCCTTTAGTCAATAAGCTCTGGGAGAATATTACCTGGTCGACTTTTGCTAATTTCATGTCCATCCCGACCGACTGTCCGCAACGCAACGAACGAATGGGATGGAGCGGAGATATATCCGTATTCGCTCGCACTGCTACTTACTTATCCACTCTTCCTCAATTTTTAAGAAGGCATGTTTTAGCCCTGAGGGATGTACAGCGGGAAGATGGACGTTTCCCTGACATTGCCCCCATTGGCGGAGGTTTTGGTGGAGTATTATGGGGCAGCGCAGGTATTACTGTAGCCTGGGAAAGTTATCAACAATATGGAGATAAAGCTTTATTGGAAGAACATTACGATGCCATGAAAAAATACATTGGGTTTCTGATCAGCCAGATAGATCCGGAAACAAAAGTATTGGAAGATAAAAACCGGAAAAACTGGGGAAGCTTGGGTGACTGGTTAAGTCCGGAATATAATCAAACAGAAAAATCATTACTTTGGGAAGCATATTTGATTTATGATCTGGAACAAATGGAAAAAATTGCCCGTATCCTCAATAAAAAAGAAGATATCGAATACTTCAACAAACTTTACATAGAAAGAAAAGCATTTTTCAATCAAACCTATGTAGACCCAAATACCGGAAAAACTGTTTTCCGCGGAAAAGAGATAGATACGCAAGCCTCCTACTCTCTTCCGCTTGCGTTTCAGATATTTGATGAAGCCAACAAAAACATTTCTGCCGAAAATTTTGCAGCAACAATATCCCGCGAACACAAAGCAGACAACAAATCTGTTTGTCCTCCATATTCATTGATGACCGGTTTTATCGGTACGGCATGGATCAACAGGGCATTATCGGATAACGGATATACTGACCTGGCCTATAAATTGCTTCAGCAAACATCTTATCCGTCGTGGTTATATCCCATAGAGCAAGGAGCAACCACCATTTGGGAGCGCCTCGACTCCTATACCCACACCAACGGATTCGGAGGAAATAACCGGATGAATTCTTTCAATCATTACTCTTTCGGAGCGATAGGCGCCTGGATGTATGAGTATTCATTAGGGATTCAAAGAGATGAAAACAGTCCGGGATTCAAACATTTCATCCTGGCTCCGGAACCTGATCCTACGGGAATGATGACGCATGCCAAAGGTCATTATGACTCTATGTACGGCAGAATAGAAAGCAGTTGGACTATCAATAATAATGAGTGTATTTACCAATTTATAGTGCCGGCAAATACTTCTGCAACGCTTCATTTAAAAGCTCCTTCCTTAAAACATATACAGGAAAATGGGTCTTTATTATCCTCCTCGAAAAAAGTTAAATATTTGGGAGTGAAAAATGGAAAATATATTTTTGAATTACAAGCGG